>CBDUAB010000397.1:0-4795 GCA_965365045.1 uncultured Planctomycetales bacterium | reverse complement strand
GGAATTGCATTCCAGAGTTGTTCATTGCCAAGTTTATGCGTTAACTCATCATGTGGCAATTGGTTAGCGTTCGTTCGGCAGCAATTGATAATTTGGGCGTACGCGAGCGTGAAGCAGTCACGCATGGCATCGGCAGCTAACGCCCGTGGGTACTATCCAAGATTGAAGCGATGCACGTCGGCATAACGATAGATTACCTGCAGAAATAAGGACTGGTGAGTCTTGAAGAACTCTGGCACAAGTTTGCTCCCAAGTGCGGACCCGCTTGCTAGGTGGCGTGGGAGGAGTCCCGGACAACTGGGCCCCAATCCCGATTCTGTTAGCCTTTCCTCGGTTTGTGTAACTTCAGATCAAGGTACTTTGAGTAGTTCGTGAAGTCCTTGTCCGTCGTAAACACAGCAGCTGAATGGCGTATCGCCACTGCGCATATCAGGAAATCGATATGAGAGCCTTGCGCGCCTTTCTTGCGGCATGCGTTGAAGACTCGCGCCGCCTCTTCGTAATCAGCTTCGACAATTGGCAGATCATCGAATGCGTCAAGGTGCTGCCTTACCACTTCGAACTTCGCCGGATCGGGAATGCCTGAAAGGACCTCCTGGCGAACCGGCCCGATCAGAACCGCACGTAGTTCCTTGACAAGCTCCGATAATTCGTCGATCAGTATCTGCTCTTTCGGGATGGGAAGTTGCCGGCGGAGCGCCAAGGACCAGATAGTCGTATCCACGAGTACCTTCACCGTCTGGCCCGCCCCTTCTTGTGGTCATAGTTCCGATCGAATTCGATAGAGCCAAAGAGCTTAAGGATCTCCGTCTGCTTGCGACGTTGAATGAACTCACGCAATGCCTCATTGACCGTGGCCTTCTTGGTCTTGAGGTTGCCGACCTTCAGCGCATCCGCGAGCAGCTTTTCATCAATAGCTAGATTGGTTGCCATCTGCCTTCCCTCTTGCTACACATAGCCTTACACATTAGTCTGTGTGCGTCAAGGACCTTTTTGGAGCTAACTTATTGTGCATCAGAATTATACGGACTCCGGCGCATCGCTTATCCGGAATAGCATTCCAGTTTTTTTCATTGCCAAGTTTGTGTGTTAACTCACCACGTGGCAATCGATTAGCGTTCGTGCGGCAATGGCTAATCTGTTGTCGGGAATCATTCTGTTCTAAGCCTTTAAGAAGCCGCTGATTTCTCGTGATTGAGCAGCCACTCTTTGCGACGCTGGCCTCCACCGTATCCGCACAGAGTACCGTCGCTGCCTACGACTCGGTGGCAGGGAACAATGATCGCCAAACGGTTGTCGCCGTTGGCACGTCCCACTGCCCGACAAGCACGCGGGCTACCGATTTGGCTGGCCAGTTCTTCGTATGTTGACGTCGAGCCGAACGGAATCTCCAACAGACGATGCCAGACACGTTGCTGGAAAGCCGTGCCCGGCAATTCATATCTGACGGAGAACTTCTCTCGATTGCCGTCGAAAAATTGCGAAACCTCGTTATGTGCCTGCTCGATGATCCTGTTGTCACCGGGGCTAAATCGGCAATTCAGTCTTTTTGACAGTCTCTTGAATTGAGTTTCTAGCATGCGACGATCGGCGAATTCCAACAAAAAGAGAGACTTCTCGTCGGCTGCCGCGACAAGCGGACCAAGCGGCGACGGGATACGGTTTACTCGCAAGACCGGCCCACCTTGATTGATCCGTCCGGGAGTCGTGCCAAACCATTTATGAAACGCATCGCGAAAACCGCTGAGCGACTCATAGCCTGCAGCCAGCGCAACTTGCGTGGGATCATCGCCGATGGACAATTGAGCGAGCGCTGTCGCCAAACGCCGAGCGCGCAAAAACGCCTGGAATGTGATTCCATGATTGTTCTTGAACCATCGTCGAACCCGTGTCGGATCGATTCCCAGTTCGCGAATGTCATGGTCAGTCCAACGACTGACGGATCGATCTTCGGTCAGCGACACGATTTGCTCAACCCATTGCGGCATGCAACCGGCGATCTCCATGGGCCGGCAACGTTTGCAGGGGCGATATCCCGCGGCCAAGGCATGTGCCGCTCGGGAGTAGAACGATACATTTTTCCGCAATGGCTTCCGCGCACGGCACGTCGGACGGCAGAAAATGCCGGTCGTTTTCACCGCGACGAAGAAAACGCCCTCGTATTCGGCATCTCCATCCATAAAAGCACTATACATCTCGTCGAGTGCTGGCTGCGTTTGTAGGTTCATGCCGTCATACTACAGAATTGAGAATCATCGGCTACCGAAAAATCGACATCGAATTCAAATCAGCTGCTAAAACAAAGCCTGACATCCGTGCGACAAGCAAATAACTTGACCCGGCCATCCGTCTCGCGGCTGCCAGTCCTCGCCGGACTGGTCTTCCTGCTATTTGTCTGCGTTACGGCGCTCGCGTGCATGGATGACCATGGTCGCTTGCTCAGCCGCAATACACTTGCGCTGGTTGGCGGAACGTGCCTGGTCGTCATTCCGACTGGCGCCTGTCTCGCCTGGATTATCTTCCGAACCGACGTCGCAGGCATTCGCGCCGCACAGACGCTGGTCGCCATATTATTGTTCATTCCGCTCTATTTGCAGACCGCCGCGTGGCAAGCTGGTTTTGGCGGGCAAGGCTGGTGGCAATTGTCGTTTCGCGCGCTCGGTTCCATGCCACTGCTTGACGGCTGGCGTGGGGCAATCTGGATTCACGCTGTGGCGGCCCTTCCGTGGGTCACGCTGATCACCGGTCTCGGCTTTCTCGTAATTCCACGTGAACTCGAAGAATCCGCATTGCTCAACGGCTCTTGGTGGAAGGTAGTGTGTAAAGTCTCGCTGCCATTGTCGTGGACGGCTATTGTGAGCGCCACGATTTGGGTGGCGGTGATGACCGCCGGTGAAATCACGGTCACCGACGTGTTTCAGATTCGTACGTACGCCGAAGAATTGTTTCTGGGCTATGCGGCCGATGCCCTGATTGTCACACCCGACGAACCAGCTCAGTTGCGAGTCCTGCCGGGCATCGTACTGGTCGCCTCGGCAACCGGCGTCGCCTTGCTGTTGAGCAATTACCTATTGACTCAAGAAAACTGGCTGTCGGTGCGGCCCGCGGCACGTGTGTCGTTGGGTAAGCGGCGCTGGTTCATTTCGCTTGGTCTGCTCTTGCTGCTTGTATTACTCGCCGGCGTGCCCATCGGCAATTTGGTGACGAAATTAGGCATTGTCGTGGAACAAGTCGGTGACGAACGAGTGCGTCGCTGGTCGGCCGCCAAGGCGCTGCAGGTCTTGTCGGCAGCGCCGGCCAAGTTTCGCGACGAGCTGGGCTGGTCCTTGGCCATTGGAAACCTTGCCAGTCTGGCGGCGGTTGTTGTCGCAACAATCCTGAGCTGGTCTGCGCGCCGCTGGCCGTTGGCACGTGTGATCTCCGTGATCCTGTTAGCCATTTGTCTCGCGCTGCCCGGCCCTGTCGTGGGGCTGGGTTTGATCCGCTTGCTCAATCAACCCGATATGCCTTGGATGACTTTTCTCTACGATCGCACGATATTCGCGCCTTGGATGGCGATGACCATTCGCTGCTTTCCTCCTACGATGTTGGTTCTTTGGTTCGGACTACAATCGTTGCCGCGCGAAATTGTCGAAGCGGCGCGGCTCGATGGTGCTGGGGTAATCGCTACTTTCACGAAGGTCGTGTTCCCCATGCGTGCGAATTACTTTCTCTGCGCGTGGTTGGTTGGATTGGCGGTTGCCATTGGTGACCTATCCACGAGCATTTTGGTCGTTCCGCCCGGCATTACGACGTTGGCGATTCGGATTTTTGGTCTGGTGCACTTTGGCGTCGAAGACCAATTGGCAGCTCTCTGTCTCTGTGCGATTGGGCTGTTCGTGATGTTGGCCGGCGTTGTACATGTTCTGTGGCGACGTCTCGGCGGTTGGAATTGATCTCACCGGCAGTTCGGGGCCGATGAGAAGGTCGTGCGTTATCGCACGGTGTGCATAGGGCCAGAAGAGGTGCCAAGTGCCAGAAGATTCGCGGACTTCGGGGTTGTTTGGGGTTGCCGATGGACGGACAATAGAGCACGATCGGTAATGAACGGCTGGCCCCGCCCCCAGCAATGTTTCCGGGTACTTAAACGCACTTTGGCACTCGTCATTAGTCATTCATAAGCGTGTGATTCGATCGTATGTCCACAACCTCCGAAGTTAAGACGACCCAACGACCAGGTGCCACGTTGGCAAGCTCCACGCAGCCCGCACGAGTAGGCAAAGACGCTGTCGATGGCGAACCAAAAGATGGCCGTCTTGAGGCCCCTCAGACGACCCAGCCAATAACCATATTTTGGCTCTACGCCACACCGTTGATAGTCGTCCATCTGCTCGCTCTTCTGGCCTTCATTCCGTGGATGTTCAGTTGGAGCGGTTTGGTACTAGCCGTTCTCGGTCACCTCACGTTTGGGATGCTTGGTATTACGGTCGGATATCATCGCTTACTGACGCATCAAGGCTTTACTTGTCCCAAGTGGTTTGAACATACTCTGGCGATTTTAGGTATTTGCACCCTGCAAGATTCACCGGCTCGCTGGGTGGCAATTCATCGGATGCATCACAAGCACTCCGACGAGCAGCCCGACCCTCATTCACCGTTGGTGAACTTTTTTTGGGGGCATGTCGGCTGGGTGTTGGTTGTTAATCGTGATCACAACAAAACGGGAAGTTTCGAGCGTTACGCACGCGACTTATTGCGACAACCTTTTTATTTGCGGCTTGAGCGAAATGCATTGTGGCTGGGGATATATTTTCTG
>CBDUAB010000396.1:0-4798 GCA_965365045.1 uncultured Planctomycetales bacterium | reverse complement strand
AGAGAATCGCCTTGGCCCATCAGTGTCAAACGTTCACCGCCATTGCTAAGGCGACCATCGTATTCGCCCAGGATGATCGCTTCCTCGCCATAGCGCAAACGAAACGCCGCTTCGTTGCGCACCACGACGACCCGTTGGCCGACCGGCAATTCGACGAGCGGAAACGAAAACGAAATGCCATCGGCGAAGGCGACTTCTTGAAGCAACACAGGGACGTTCGCCACGTTGGCTAGCTCCACGAATTCGAAATCGTCGGCCACGAGCGACGCATCCGCTTGCAATTCCGCCGCAACGGGATCTGGAGGGTGAAAGTTGATTTCCGTGATGACTAAGCTGTCGTCGGCGGCCACGACGGCATCGACAATAAACACAGCAGAAGTACGGCCGCTCCACCGTGAGCCGTCGTAGGCGCGGGCCACGATCTGGGTCGTTTGTGACACGACGATACTAGACATCTGTCTGCCGCCGATCAACTGGGGCCGAATCAGCATGTCACTGCTAAACCGATTTACATTCATCCCGTGGATCGCCAGCAGATTCCTGCCCACACGAAGTTGATCCAAATGGTCTGAGATATCGAACTCTTCGAAGGCGTTGACATTTGGCTGATTTGCTCTGGTCGCTACGGCATCAAACGGCGGTGGCGTTCCGATTTCTCCCGGAGCGTTGGCGCGGGCCACTTCGACACCATTCAAATAGGCGACAAACCCATCGTCGTATTGCATGCCAAGCTTCAAGAACTCCAAGTCCGAGATGTCGCCGACTTCGAACTCCATCCGCAAGTACACGGATTCGACTCTATTTTCCAAATCGACTTCGTCCCCAAAAAGTGGTTCGTAGGTCGTGCCGGTTTCAAATCCAAAACCCGTTGTTCCCTGACTCCAAGACTCTCCGGCATCACCTTCCAGGAAATCTGAGGCAAACCAAGCATCGCCAACGCCCGCGTCGATCGCCGCGTCTGGCTGCAAAACGGACACGGGTGCGGGAGCGTCCAAAAGCACACGCGTATCAAATTCCACCGGCAGCGCGAACGGCGAAATCGAACCGTCCGCCGATCGCGGGTCCGTGCCGTCGGTCGTATACCAGGTGGATCCCGCCTCGGTTTGAATGTTCACGGGCGTACCAGGTGCAACGATTCCACCGGTGCGGCTGAATTGCGGTGGGGCTAGAAATGTGTTGTCGATCGCGGCCGCGCGGCTCACAATCCAGCTTTCCATGGAATCCAGACGAGCTGGCCAATTGGTCACTCCGTCGCGAACGGCCGCCGCGTCACCGATTTCCACACGAAATCCATTGATAAGATCGTCGATATGACGATCCGAGAGGACGTCCTGTCGAAGTTCTTGCCAGCGATCGATGTAGTGCTGCATGAAATTCGGATCTTGAAAAAGACGCGCGTACCACAATCGGTCCGGGCGTCGCATGAGTTCACTGGTGGCAGAGCCTTCAAAACTTCCTAAATCGGCATCCCAGATTGGGCCAAACGTGAGCTTGCCACCGTTGGCCGGGTCCGGATTGTAGACCCACAAGGACAGCAGCATCGCATCGCCGTTTTTCGAGAGATTACTGAGGATGAAGTAATCGACGAAGCTATCGACGTCAATGTAGTTCGCATAGCCTTCGTCGGGATCATTCCAGGCGACCTCGGTTCGCCCATACAAGACGTCTTCCATGTCCTGCATCCAGGATCCGATGGCCGTCCGCTGCTCATCGCGAATGGCGAATCCATTGGGTTCATCGTAGTTGATATACGCGTTGTACTGCCGCGGGATGTCATCGCCCGATCCTGACGAGTCGTGCAGATCGCGAGGCGTTTGCAAATTGCCGTCCGGGCCAGCCGTATGAAAGTTGCGCGGCAACTGGCCGTCCACGGAGATTGAATCCATGCGGTTGATTTCCAGCAACCAACCACCGCTTTGGCCGTCTGGTGTAAATTCCTCAAAGTCCAACCGTTCCGCATCGCGTTTCACCTTCTCGACAATCACGTAAAGCCCAACATGATCGCTGTCAGATATTGCATCCCCGTCCGTGTTGACGAAGGTCTCGACGTACCGAAAGTCCGGGGCCCAATGCCCCATCTCGTTGCTGAGGCGAAACAAAAACGTATTGTCAATCAACGCCTGGTCAAAACTCGGATTCGGCGCGTAGAGCACCCAATCGGATTCGGGCGCCAGTCCCAGGGGCCGGATGTCGTGGTCGTCGTCCAACGCGTCGTCCCACGCCTCGACGGAATATCCCGTCTCGGAAAACGACGACGAGAAAGCGCCTCGTACGCGGATGCCAATGCGGGACTCTAAATCGACGGTTTGCGTCAACTGTGAACCATCGTCCGTCGGCTGCAGCAGCATCAGGCTGGCCGATTGGCGCGGCAATTGATGGATACCTGTGTTGGTCTGGTTCCAACCGGTATTGGGGATGGCTCCCGCGCCGAAGTTATGGATCAGCATCACCGGCAAGTTCGATGAGAAATCCGTAACGTCGCTTGCGAGCTGGACAAATGTTTCCGACACGATCGGTCCGGGTAACTGTCCTGCCACGACCACGCGTGCTCGCACTTGTGTCGTCCCGTCGATGGGAACGGGTTGCGTGTATCGCACCGATGTGTCGTCCGGCGCTGTGTTATTCGGCGCTGTGCTATTCGGTACCGTGCCGTCCGTTGTGTAGAACACTTCGCCAACGGTCGTCGCCAACACCAGCGAAAATGGATCGACGAACGTTCCGCTCCCCCGGGAAAACTGAACCGATTCGCGGACTACCTCGGTCGCGGAGATTTCGTCAGCATTGAATCCACCCGGCGTTGGCTCGGTGAAGTAACCAATTTTACTTTCCCCGTCTGGATCTATCGCTGCCAGGGTCGGAGATAGGAAAAAGTCTCGATCGTTCGCCGCCACGTTCAGACCATGAATCGCTAGTACGTTCTCGCCCGTCCGCAACTGGTCCGCAAAAGCATCGACGTTGATGACTTCGGGCGACATTTCACTCGGGACCCCGCCGTGCACGTCCGTAGCTTGAGAATTCCACGTCGCATTGACTGGTGCGTTGCGGCGGGCGATTTCCGTGCCGTTGAGATAAGCAATGAAGCCATCGTCGTATTCCACGGCCAAATCCATCTCGGCAAATCGTGCGGAGGCACTGGCGACGATGAACGGGACGCGCGTGTAAATCGAGGCGTTAATGCCCGACATCGCGCTGCCGACCGGCGTCCCAGTGAACGGCCCATAAATCGGTTGCTCATTGCCAGTGTTCAATTCGGTGTAATGGAATTCAGATACAAAGTCCGACGCCGATGCGCGTGACACTAAACCAATATGCGTAGGTTGGATTTGCCCCAAGCTGTCTCCGCCTTCCTCCACCATGGTCACGAGCGACCAATCGTCCGCGTCGTCCAAGCGATACGATGCTTCCCAAGAATCGGCTGCCTGAATTCGCACGATGCGCAGAGACACTTCGGTCTGATTAAACTCAAACTGTGACTTGATTACATCGGTACCGGCAAGAACGTCCATCCGCGTGAGGAAACTGCTTACGTGGTTGAATTCAAGCGAAAGAACTTTTCGCCCTGTCAGCGCATCGAACAGGAGGATTCCCGTGTTCCCGTTACCCGAGACCCGTGACACGCGGGTCACGAACTCGAAATCGGCGTTTGGTTCGGGCAGTTCTTGCAAGATGAGTGGGGCCAACCCACGGTCCGTATCAATGTCTTCACCCGCCGGAACTGTCGTGCGCAATCGTCCGTTGGCGATGACCGCTGTCGAGGAGGAATCGGCCGGGATGTCCACGGTCCATTCGGGCCCCAGCGGAGCGTCCAGCTCGTCGCGCTGGCTGGTTCCCGCTTCCAATTGTTCGAAGCCGACGCCGGTGGTCCCGCCGAGCCAATCGGCGTCATCAAAGTCGATCGCTGTCCAATCTATTCCCAGAGACCCGTCTGTCGGCACCAGCGCCGATATTGGCGCATCTAGGTCAACAACGAACACTGTTTCACGGCCAGTGTCTCGCCCGTAGGAGACATCCGTCGACTGAGGCGGATATTCAGGGGCGAACTCCGACGTAACCGTAATGCCGTCTGGCTCGATCAGCGCGAGGTATTCTCCATCGCGAGACAGTTGAAAGTCCGTGTGAAGAAAACCTTCGGCGTCTACATATGCCGGGTCGGCTTGACCCGACGCGAAAATGATGAGGAACTGCTCGGCCGCCAGCTCAACCGCTGGAAAAGACCATTTGTTTAAGTCGCTGGCATCGTCCGTAAGGTGCCAACCTTCCAGGTTGATGGTTTCGTCCCCAGCGTTGTACACCTCGATCCAATCTGAGGCACGGCCGTCGCCGTCGAGCAACGTTGTGTCGTTGGCGGCTTGGAACTCGGTGATGATCGGTTGGGCCGCGAGCAACCGGCGTGGTTCCAACGCCTCGCCCGCACGTAATGTCCGCTTCCTTCTCAAATGTTTTTTCGTCACACGCTTCCTCATCATCATCTCGGCCGCGATTTCTCCAGACAAGGCGGCATTACGCCACAACTCCATTTTCAAGCGAGACCAAAGTTCTGGCAAGATGCAAGGTTGTCATGCAATCAAAAACGACCGTCCGCTAGGACGGTCGTTAGATCGTATTCAATGGTACGTCGATACCTAATGTCGGGCTTAGCGTCGAGCCACAGCAATACCTAGCAAGCCAAGCAGCAACAACATAGCGCCGGCGGGTTCTGGTACAGCCGCGCCCGCTGGAGCGTCTGGATGAGCCTTTTGCCAGTTGACGCCTAGCGCGTTGAGGTCCGTGGCGTTCACGCTGCCTCCGGCAAAGTTGC
>CBDUAB010000395.1:0-4800 GCA_965365045.1 uncultured Planctomycetales bacterium | reverse complement strand
AGAGCGTGCGGCCATGGAAACCGCCTTCGAAGGTAATGATTTTGTAGCGATCCGGTCCCGAATGAAGCCTTGCTAGTTTGATTGCGGCTTCGTTCGCCTCCGCGCCCGAATTACAAAAGAACGCTTGCCCGCCAAAACTGTGCTGCGACAACAATTGAGCCCACCGTCCCTGGGCTTCCATGTGCCAAGTATTGGGCACATGAATCAGCGTGGCAACTTGTTCCTGAACCGCCTGCACGATCGGCGGCGGACAATGTCCGAGTAGGTTGCATCCCCAGCCTGGAAAGAAATCCAGGTAACGTGTTCCTTCGCTATCCCAGACGTGGGAGCCCTCGCCCCGGACAAGATTGACTGGGTAGCGCCCGTAATTGGGTATAACGTACTTCTTAAAGAGGTCCACCGTGTCGGTGGAACTCAAGGCGGTAGCGGTCGTCACTGCGAATTCTCCTCTACTGACGAATTGCCCAAGATCGTGTCAGCCGGCGGCTTGCTTGACGATTTGGGTTCCGACTCCTTTGTTCGTATAAATCTCCAATAGCAACGAGTGTCGAATACGACCATCGATGATGTGGATCTTACCCACACCCCTGTCGAGCATGTCCAGACAAGCTTCGACTTTGGGCACCATACCCGAATCGATTTTTCCAGATTCAATAAGTTCCGTTGCCGTGGCCACATCGAGCGTATGGATTAACGTCTCCGGGTCGTCCTTATTAACGCGCACTCCGTTGACGTCGCTTAGATAGACCAGTTTGTCGGCACCAAGCGATTGGGCCACAGCCATGGCCGCAGTATCCGCGTTCACATTAAGTTTCTGACCGGTCTCTTCATGAATGCACATGGATGGGATGACTGGCACCTGGCCCGCGTAACATAGATTCTCAATCACTTGTCGATCGACACGTGTTATAGTGCCAACATGACCCAGGTCGATCGCCTGGCCGTCATCACCCGTCAATCTGAGTGGCTCGCCATACAAGACATTGGTCGAATCGAAGTTCAGATTCATCGCACGGCCTTCAAGCCGTTCAATTTGCTGAGCGATGTGTTGATTGATTTTGCCTGCCAAGACGCGTTCGACAATTGCCAACGTCGCTTCATCGGTATACCGGCGGCCGTTGATGAAACGCGGCTCGATGCCGGCTTCGTCCATCGCGCGAGAGATTGCGGCGCCTCCACCGTGGACGACCACCGGACGCATGCCAACTGTTTCCATAAACACAATGTCAACCAGCACGTGGAGCATCGCATTCGGGTCGTCCATGATGCTACCGCCCAGTTTGATGACCGTAATCCGATCACGAAAGCGACGAATCCAGCCGAGCGCTTCGATAAGTACGTCCGCTTTTTCGATCGCTTCTTTCAAACGCTTGGTCCTCCTTACGCGGAATGTCACGTGAATCTTGGTCGAGGTTCACCTAGGCAGTGAAATACGGTCTTTGCCTGTAGGGAAAACTACTGATTGTAAAAGGAGTTAAGACGAGTTGTCAACGATTCGCGAGTGGCGTCCACAGACAAATGCCCTTGTCATTGGGAACGATTTCTAATGCGCTGGAAAAATCATGCGCATAGTAATACGTGTAGGCCGAAATCGATGTTTCGGCTGGTGGCAAACAAGTGGAATGTCGGAGTTCTTGCTGAGAGGGGTGTTCTCGTCGGCAGCGGACCACAACGCGTTTATAAAGATCTCCTTCGTTTCCGGTGGTAAAACCTTCGATTGCGTCGATCGTCGCTAGTGTCTTTGCCAGATGCTCCCGTCGAAACGACCAAAGTTCCCCTTGGATCCAATGTGGCCCCGCAATCATCGCCGGATATGACCCCAAGTCGTACAGACGGCCGGGGACGTACGCTGTTTCGACTTCGAGCGGTGGATGAGGCCACGCCGTTTCGCGAGACATGCCGCCTTTCAACGTGCCATACACGAAAATCGGTAGGTTTGTGTCCGTCAAAATGATCGTTCAACGTTAGACGAGATAGCCTGCCAAGTTGAATTGCGGTGCTAAATCGCGTTGCATGGAATCACAGGCGCCGCGCGCAGCAGCCAGAGAGGAACACTGCCGCAACGGCCGCAGGGCCAGAATTGGCTTGGCAATGTCAGTTGGTAATTGAATCGGTCCTTGCTGTAAGATTTCGCACACGAGCACATCAGCCAATGTATCGTCAGCGTCAGCATACGGATAAGATCGTGCAATGAGTACGTTGGGCACGAGTTGTCGCCAATTTCGATCCTTGCATCCTTTACTTAGCCAAACGACGGCGACGCTCGGGTGCGCGGCAATTTTGCGAACGCGTTCTTCAAGATTGTCGGTCACCGTGACATGTGCCACGATGGTGATACCCGTGCGCGATGCCATTTTACAGAGCGATTCGTCGGGATCCGTGACTAGCATCGCGCAGGCGGTGTCTCGCCATTGCGAAAGCTCTGTGAAGCTTGCGCGTTCGTAATCGATTCCGCGGATGACCGTTCGTTTGCCGGCCAACAGAATACTCCGTTGATTGGTCGCGAGATCGCGCATACCAAACTCGCGAGTGCCTGTCTCGATGGACTGTCCATCGCGGTGCAATTCAAACTCAAGTCGATAGCGGTTCGGCATGTCAGGCGTCCAAACGCACGGATCGGGAACGGAGGCTTTGGCCAGCAGGCTCTCACCTGGCCCGCAATCGTGCAACTCGTACTTTGCTGGCAACGTTTGGGAGTAATCCGAATACGGGCCGTCGATTGTTCCATATAGTTCAAAACGTTGCAGATCGCTGTTCGCTGGTAGCGTCGCGCGCACGTAGACGCTTGTCCGTAGCGAGGTAATGTCGCCGTTAAAGATATCCAATTGGGCGGGCGTCATTTATTCGAACTGGCATCCGCGTTGGCAAACCGGCGCGCCGCAGCCCAATTGAGGTGTTTCGCAGATCGGCAGCTCATTTGTGCTGCGACTGACTGCGGGCACACTGAGCTGACGCTGCAAATCGTCACATTCGCATTGCGGACAACGGGGAATCTCAGCGCCACGAACGAGCAGCTCGAATTCTCCTTCGCAGCCGACGCACGTGTATTCGTAAATGGGCATCTAGATGGCTCCGGTGCAAACGAAGTAGGAGGGTCGTGAACAACTTAGATCATACTAAGTAGTATCGGTCCGCTGACGATTTTGGTCAATCTGGGCTAAACCAGATCCACGGCAGTAACCCTCAGATAATTGGACTATTTGTTTGTCCGTGTCAGCTCGGCCAGCCGGAAAACTTATCTGATTTCATTGCACAACGGCTTGCCGGAGGCTTCCATGATTTTTTTTCGAAACCAGGCCACTTGGCATTGTTCGTACTCGTTCGCAAATCAATGCCTGACAAAGTGCTCGACGAACTAAGAGGCTATGGCGGCAAGTCGTGTCGAAATCGCCTCGCGTGACCAAGACCAAAGAGTCATGCGAATCGTACGTCCTACATGCCGCTGGCGGCAGCCAAGCCACCCTAATAGTCCCAATCCCAACGCCGTCACGAGAAAATCCTGGGTACCATTTCAACACGAAGCCATTTACGGTTAAACTATGTGGAAGACTGCCCCGGAATCCAACGGAGGGCTGATTCAATGAACTTACGATCACCAGGTTCCGTCCTGCTCATTTCTTGTTATGAGCTTGGACATCAGCCGCTCGGCGTGGCTTTGCCGCTGGGGTTTCTGCAGCGGGCCGGGTTCGAGCCGGCGGCGATGGACATCGCGGTCGAAGAGTTCGATGCCGACCGAGTAGCATGCGCGTCGTTCATTGGTATCTCCGTTCCCATGCATACTGCATTGCGGTTGGGTGTGCGAGTCGCTGATCGAATTCGCGAGATCAACCCATCCTGCCACATCTGTTTCTATGGTCTCTACGCAGTTTTGAATTCCGATTACCTGCTCGAACATTGCGCCGACTCATGTATCGGCGGTGAATACGAACAACCACTGATTTCCCTAGTGGAATCTATCGAGTCCGGATCCACGGACGACGTTAATGGAGTCATAAGCCGCGGCAAGGTGGCACTGCCGATATTGGAAAAGCTCTCGTTCGCCGTTCCCGCACGTAGCGGCCTTCCTCCCTTGGAGGAATATGCACACCTCGAACACAACGGCGATCGTCGCACGGCCGGATATGTTGAAGCTAGCCGAGGGTGTCTCCATCTGTGTACTCATTGCCCGATTCCACCAATTTACGGTGGACGGTTTTTCGTATTGCCGCAGGAAGTGGTCTTGGAAGACATTCGCCACCAGGTGGATGCCGGTGCTACTCACATCACTTTCGGCGATCCGGACTTTCTGAACGGCCCCAAGCATTCACTGCGCGTCGTGCGGGCGATGCACGAAGAGTTTCCCGAACTGACGTATGACTTTACCGCCAAGGTCGAGCACCTGCTTAAACGCGGTGAAGATCTGCCGGAGTTCGCCGCGGCCGGTTGCCTGTTTATCATTACCGCTGTCGAGTCATTGAGCGACAGAGTCCTGACCATACTCGACAAACAACATACACGCGAGGATGTCGCAAGAGCATGGAATCTCGTGCGCGACGCCGGTATCGCACTGCGTCCCACTTGGGTGACTTTCACGCCCTGGACCACCCGCGCTGATTTCGTGGAGGTGCTGGAGTTTATCGAAGCGAACGGCCTGATCGACCATGTTGACCCGGTGCAGTATTCGGTTCGCTTGCTGATTCCTCCTGGTTCCTGGCTGGCCGAACATGAAGAGACTTTGCCACATCGAGGGCCACTGGACGAAGCTGCGTTTACTTACCGCTGGACACATCCCGACCCGGATATGGATCAACTGCAAAAAGA
>CBDUAB010000394.1:0-4811 GCA_965365045.1 uncultured Planctomycetales bacterium | reverse complement strand
GGGTTCCGTACAAACCGGCAATGAATGGCAAGGCCAGACCCAAAAAACAAACCGCCGCGACGAGCCAGCCTGCAGCGTTAATAACCAACAAACCTAACACGGCCGCGAAATAGATCGGCAACACTCCGACGAGCGCCACGGCGCTGCTGGCCATGCCCTTCAACGCGTTGGCGGTGACCTGCAACATTGTCGTGCTCACGCCAGCCAGCAATCCGTAGAAATAAAAGCTCGGCAGGCAGACACCGATCGCGCCGATTAAGCCAAGTGTAAAGGCGGCAATCAGTTTCAGCGCTGACCCGTCCAGCCAGCGGGACCAGTACGCACCGCCGGCGTCTGGTGCGAAGTGAATCAGCGTTCCCCCACCATTGTCGAGCCACCTCCCGCCGCTATCGAGCCATACTGCCGGCGACGTCAATTCGGGCCAAACGTGCCCCGTGTTGAACACGATCGCGAGTGCCACACCGAAGATCGTGTAGCCGATCAGCCCGATCGCCAGCAACCGGGGAATAAGTTCGCGCTGCATTTGCGGAGAACGCGCCAACCAGTCCAGTCTGCGCTGGTTTTTCAACAGCAGTTCGATCAAACCGAACGTGGAGGACTCGGCGGCCGTTGGAGGTGCTTCGGATTCTTGATCAGCCTGAAGCTGCTCGGCGTCATCCGCCCACATGACTTCGTCACACGCCTCTTCCGATTGAGCCGTGTGGCTCAGCGTCTCAATGTATCTTGCGACTTTGTCCGATGTCGTGGAAGTTGCCATGTTTTGTGTCTCATTGCAGTGTGAAGTTGAACAAACCAAAGAAATAAAACAATTCAGTGCCGATTGCGGCGACCAGGATCAGCCACATCGCCGGCACCCGCCCACGTGCGGGTTCGAGGTTTTGCATCACCCGCCCGAACACGTCGATCATGGCCACGCCAACGCCACTGAACACGACCAGGTTCACGGCCAAGATGAAGGGTTCGTACGGCACGGCTACCGTGAAGAACCAATTGATCGGGATCGACGCGATCATCGCTAGTCCGCCCCAACTTGTGGTGACCAGCGCCGCGAGCACCGTCGAACTGACTGACAAACGCGAGCCGGACATGCTGTTCAGGACGTACAGCGCCGGAAGCGAGATGCCCCACGCCAAGCCAGCCGCCAACGTGCAACTCAGTCCCGCCATCAGAATCCGCTCTACGCCGCCCAGAATCCCCATCGTCATCCCGTACGTGGTAGTGCCGATGATCGCCGTCAACACAAGTGCGATCCATACCCACCACGGATATCGCTGCTCGTCCGTTTGCCATCGCAAGGCAAACTCTTCTGGTTCATGCAGCGCCTGATGAATGTGCGACAGGCTGCTGCGCAGTTCGATCGCCAACATGTCGTTCGCTCCTTTGTACGGGCAGTCTAAATGCGTCGCGATACGAACCGCAGATGTGCGCGGCGATTCACAGAAAAAAACGCGAAACTGGCAATTCGTTCCAATCTTTGGAAAACTTCAAAGGCAGCCAAACTCAGGTGGTGGCCTTTCAATCATAAGAAGAAAGTCGTTCCTGTACCCTCCCGGAAGATTTATGCCATATACCCTTGACTGATATATCTAATTGATATATATTCAACGCATGTCTGCTAGGCAGAAAACAGAATTCTCGGTTTTGGGCACGGCGAAGTTGGAAGCGGATGCCTGGCTATGGCACCAACAAGCGTATTGATGTCGGCCTGCCTTTCTTGGAATGAGCTCGACTTGCGGTGACCAAAGTATCCTAAAGCGAGGGCGATATGATGCACGGTGAACTTGGAATGGCGGCCAGACTCAGGCGAGCCCTTCTTACGAACAAGCTGGCACAGGTGGGTGAGCTCCTAGGCGTGTTTATCCCTGCATTTGTCGTGATAATGGTCGCCCGGCCGCTTGTTGGAGATGATCCACTCGCACGTCAGGGCGTTGTGTTCGTGGCCAACTTGCTAATGCTGGTCATGGTGTGGTTGGGCCTGCGTGTTCGGGGCCAAGCTTGTGAGCACTTTGGGTTGAGTTTCCGGCTCGCGAGCCGGCGCAGCGTCATCCGCACAGTCCTGCAATCCATCGCTGTTTTTTTTGCTGCGTTGGGCTCGGTCGTGGTGGTTGCCGTTGTGATGGCGATTATTTTCGGCAGGCCGGAAGGCGCCGACATGAGTGGATACGCCTATCTGAGCGGCAACTTACCCATGTTGTTCCTCGTCCTCGCTGCGGTCTATATCAACGCCTCATTCGGTGAGGAAGTGATCTATCGCGGTTTCTTGATCACCCGAATTGCGGAGTTGGGTTCCGGAAGCAAGCGGGCCTGGTGGCTGGGCGTATTGATTAGTTCACTCATATTCGGTCTCATCCATTCAGACTGGGCACTTGTCGGAATCGTGCAGATGGCCTTCATGGGTTTGGCCCTCGGAGTGTCCTACCTTGCCGTGCGGCGAAACCTTTGGGTGACAATCCTTGCCCACGGCTACTTGGACACGATCCTCATCGTGCAAATGTATCTCCGCACAGGTTGAAGTCAGGCTCACCGAGCGATGTCGCAAAAGACATTCAGGACTAACGCTGGGCAAACTGTCTTTAAGAACAGAATAAGTAAGTGGCTCGCCTTAATTCCTTGTCAGTAGCCATTAAATCCGCACGGTGGCATGGTTTACACGATGTCACAAGTCAGCAAAAGGCTGAATCGTGTACCGATTATCGTTGCTCCTTGGCCATCCTACAACTAACATGACATTGTTACGCCCTTGGTCAAGCAACAGTTACAATGTCCGATCAGAAGACCTCATCCGCGAAAAAAATAAAGACCACTGGTAGTCTGCAAATCGGCGATCAGTGGAATGCGATCAGCATCATCGCACAGTCACAGACACATCCGCTTAAAGCTGTGTGCGAATTGGTCGAGAACGCGATTGACGCTCGAGCGAAAAACATTTCAATCATTCGCCGCAGAGTGAACGATCAGATTATGTTGGAAGTCGGCGACGACGGTCATGGTGTGCGGTTGGATCAAAATGGACGACCTCATTTTGAACATATAGCCACGCACATTTGTGATTCGATGAAGCGACGACTTTCGCGCCCCGAGCGGGTTGGTGTACATGGGGAGTTTGGCATTGGTCTGCTGAGTTTTTGGAGCCTCGGTGAGCAGCTTCGTATGATCGCCAGTGACGACCAAGGCCGGCTTCATGAAATGATGCTAAACCGTGGCGAGCAAAGTTATTCCGTTTCTCCCGTGCGGCGGACGTCCGCCCCAGGCGGCACGCAAATCATCGTCGGGCCGCTACTGGATTCAACTCGTAACATAGTTACTGGAGAGAAGTTACGACGATATTTGTCGGCTGAACTTCGCGACCGACTTAGGACCAGTCGCGTGCGAATTCAGATATCGGACCGAATCTCGCGCAAACAGATGATTGTTACACCGCGTGAGTTTCAGGGCGATCGGCTGGACGAGTTGAAGAGCATCTCGACGTCGTTGGGAAAGTTGATTGTCGAGTTGTATTTGCGACCAACCGCCAACAATCGTCAAGAAGCGAGCGTTGCGATTTGCAAGGATGGTACGCGGGTGCTCCAGAACATCACGGAACTGATTCAGTTCGATCGCGCGCCATGGACTGATGGGCGATTGGAAGGAATCCTTGACTTTCCGGCATTCGATCTTGCACCGGGAACGCGCCAGGGTGTCGTCCCGAACGAGCGTTTGGAGGTATTCATCGAGGCCGTTCGCCGCATCGAATCAGCAGTAAGTATTGCCATCGAGCGACGCGATCAAGCCGAATCAGCAAAAGCAAATGGGCAAATCCTGCGACAGGTAAAACGGGCGTTTTTGATCGCGTTGCGTGAGTTGCCCGAAGATCAATATCTATACTTCGATGTGCCGCATTCTGCCAGGCGGTCGCGCACCGGAGCTACAATCAACGGAAAAGCGGCAACTCAGAAATCAGCCGCTGGCAAGAATAAGGAAACGGTCGAGGTTGCAACGTCGTTTCGACCGAGTCAGCTTGATACGGTCGTGATCACTCCACGACACGCTCGACGTCAACCGAATGGCGAATGCGTGCTAACGGCACAAGCATACGACGGTCGGAGAGAGGAATTGACGGATCGCGTGCATTACAATTGGAGCATCGTTGAAGGTAAGGGACGTCTGAAAACAGTTGAAGGCCGCCAATGCACCGTCACAACGCGTGCGTCAAATCTTGTCGTTGTCGAAGTCAAGGCTGACAAGGGCACCCAGAGCGTGACCGACCACGTTGCCGTTAAATTCATTGCCAGTGAAGACGATTACGGCTCGACCCACGGTTTACCTTCTTATCGACTGCGAGCCGAACCAGTTCACACATGGCGATCTCGTTACGACGTAAAAACGAACGACATCATCATCAACTCGGCGCATCGCGATTTTTTGGCCAGCAGAACGACGATGGCCAAGCACCGCCGGTACATTGGCAAGCTCTACGCGAAGGAAGTGGTTTTGCTTAACTTTCCGCACGAATCGTCCAGTGAAGCAATGGAACGGTTGATTGAAGTCATCGTGCGTACAGAAGACGCGCTTTGAAATTCAGAACGTCTGTTTGTAAAGTCGCGCGTTGTCATCGTAAACCGCGTATTCTGCCCTGATTTGGAATGAGTATTCAGGGTCAGGGATGCCGGGTCTCGTCGACGTTTTGTAGTAGCAGACCAATCTCACATGGTTTCGGGACGGGAACCGAGCCGTCGTTGTTCTTTCGCGCCGGACAAACAAACCACCAGCGACGGGCCGCTTCCCTGTTGTTTATACACAAGTTTCGCCCCGAAGGGGCCGCAACATATCAG
>CBDUAB010000393.1:0-4817 GCA_965365045.1 uncultured Planctomycetales bacterium | reverse complement strand
ACAGGCACAAGAAATATACCAACCCCAGGATCACCCGCGTAAGTAAAAATCCCACCCAAAAAGAACCCACCTGGCAACAGCATACTCGCACCCATAAGGCAGGGTGACGCCCACCGATGGGCGCGTTTAACATCGCCGGATAGCGCGAGTATCGTGACACCGAAGATCGCGTTCACCAATGCGAGCAAAGATCCGTGAGCGTGACCAAGTGTCCACATCAGTCGGCGCGTTTCAAAGGCAGGTTTTAAGTACCAGCCCACCTTGAAACCATGCATCGTCTCCAACATGATCCCCAGCGTCAGGAAACAGAGAAGCGACCACCAGCCGAATTGGAGGTGGCGCCGAGCCAAAACGGATGCGTCAGTTTGCTCTGGATTATCTTGTGAGTTCACGTTTTCGACCGTAGCAGCTAGTGGATTTCTCGATACGATCGTCCGCCGTCGTTCTCCTCGTCAGTTTTGCCCACTCTTGCGTGAATAGCCTTCGAGCAACCGACCAAGCCAAAAGGCAATGACGCCAAAAACGAGCATTATTAACATTTCGCTAAGGCCGAACGATCGCCCCAGCGCACCTGTCAGTTCGAGCAACATTCCTAATGGCAAGACAAACAACGCGAACAACTGTAAATAGCGCCCTAACGAGTTCATGTCGTGAAGCTTAATTCAATGCGATGTCGATGCAAGTTGGCTGACATTCAAATTGCGTTGCTCAGTTTCATCGGACTTGCTTGAATGGCCTCGCACGACATGAGAAGACCGTTTGTCGCGCCCGAGCTAAATACGCCATATTGACATGACAGCTCAAAATCGACAGATTTGTGGATAACCTGTTGCATTATTCTTGTCAATAAGTACAAATACGGCAGAAACAACAAGTTTGTCTTGTTTTTTTAGAGTAGCCACAAAGGGCCAATTGATTTGTGATGGAAACCATACAACATGGAAACCATCAAAACATCGATCGGCATTTCCCAATGGGGGATGTGGCTTGAGTTTCGGGTGGGGCTCGCTCGATGGCACGAAGGCAACCTTGGAGGCCTTCGAGACGGATCTCGCCGCTAACCCCTTAGGAGGACGTGCTGTGGCCAAAAAACGAAAGACAGCCAAGAAGAAAGCCGCCGTTAAGAAGAAAGTAGCTAAACGGAAGGTAGCTAAGAAAAAGACGGCTGTGAAGAAGAAGGTCGCCAAAAAGAAGGTAGCCACGAAGAAAAAGGCTGTGAAGAAAAAGGTCGCCAAAAAGAAGGTAGCCAAGAAGAAAAAGGCGGCCAAGAAGAAGGTCGCGAAGAAGAAAAAAGCTGTGAAGAGGAAAGTCGCTAAAAAGAAAGCAGGGAAGAAGCGTTAAGTGCCTCTCCCAAGAAGATAAAGAAGATCACGAAAAGGGCCACCCAAAACGGTGGCCTTTTTTTGTTGTTCACGGATCTCGGCGGCGGGAACGTCACGTACGCAAGCCACTCTATATTTCGGGAACGCTGGGCGACAACCTATAGGACGTTCAACGACGGAAGCGGTGGCTCGGAGGCGTGTGCTGTCGCGATATTCTTTGCCAGTCGGTAGCTCAATCCGCTCAATACGGGCCCAATCATCGGATCATCCAGCAACGCATTCATCCGCCCCGCATCCCCCTGTTTGCATACTTCGAGGTTAATCGGGACTTCCCCTAAGAACGGCAGGGAATCCTGTTCGGCACGTCGGCGAGCTCCACCGGAGCCGAAGATTTCATAGCGTTTTCCGCAGTCCGGGCAGACAAAACCACTCATGTTTTCCACCATACCCAAGATCTTGATATTCACTTTGTGGCACATTGCGATCGCTTTGACCGCATCGAGCAAGGCCACATCTTGCGGCGTGCAAACAATGACCGATCCTGTCAAAGGCAGAAGTTGCGAAAGCGTTAGCGCGATGTCACCCGTGCCGGGCGGCATGTCAATGATCAGATAATCCAGGTCGCCCCATGCCGTGTCGCGGAGAAACTGCGTGATAGCCCCGTGCAACATAGGACCGCGCCAAACGACGGCCTCCTCCGGCGGCACCAAGAACCCCATCGACATGACTTTGAGTCCGTCCTTTTCCAAGGGCTGAATCTGTTTGTCAACAACTTCGGGCCGCCCTTCAATGCCTAACAAATGTGGAACGCTCGGACCGTAAACGTCGGCATCCATGAGCCCCACTTTGCATCCTGCCCGTTTGAGACCATAGGCAAGCGACACGGCAATTGTGCTTTTGCCGACGCCGCCTTTACCCGATCCAACTGCGACAACACTTTTCGCCGCGATGCCAATCTGACCTATTTTTTCCGCTGGCCGGTCATGCGGAACAATTTCGACGTTGACATCTTGCCCACCCGGAAAAGCTTCACGCAAACGTTGCTCAACGAGATCTTTTGTCTCGTCCCACAATGGGGCCGAGTGCGTAGTTAAACCCAATTTGATACTTAGCGCGGAGTCGGTAATCTCAATGCCACGGATTTGCTCCATCAGAACGATATCACGTCCCGTCTCTGGATCCGCGATCTCGGCCAGTACACGATTTACTTCCGCAGCTTCGATTTTGCCTGCAGGCATATTTTGAATTCCTTCTTTTTTGTTTCGGGGGCCGTAATCCAACGTTACGACCACGGCAACGTTGACCAGATCGATTCGGTTGTCTTTTCAATTGGCGGACGTTGGTGAATAAAACGCCTTAAGACACGCACGGCGCCAGGGACTTGTAAAGGATGCGAAACTACGAATGAGGCGCCAGCTTCGAAAAACGGCCAGCTGGGCATTAATGGAGGGGCGATTACGAGAATCAAAACCCCCGGGTAGCGTTTTGTCACGCGATGTAACCACCCAAGCGTATCATCCGGTTTTTCCGCGTCAACTTGAATTGCAATGCAGCCAGCCGCGTCACGGTCGAGTTCCCGTTCCAATTCAATCCTCTGTTCGACCTTCGTGACAATTATGTTGACTTGACTATGGGCAAGCTGCCGGCGTAACAGCCCAACCCAATTTCCACGGAACTCGTAAACCAACAGATTGGACATTCGTGGCATGATTGCGCCTGTTTTAACTATTCGATTCCCAAATGCTCGATCCGGCGCAACAGTCGCGCACGTGGAATCCCCAACAGTCGGGCCGCCTGAGCTTTATTTCCGCGTGCTTGGCTGACCGCTCTTTGCACCAATTCACGCTCGACTTCCCGCAGGAACGCGTCCAAATTGACTGTCTCATCCTCGCTGAGTGGATACTCGTCAGCTTCAATTCCAAGCCGGATCTGTTTGGGCAGTTCTTCGACATCGATCAGAGGGTTCTCCGATTTTTGGTGTGTCTCGCGGATGATGCCGATGAGTTCGTCGACGTTGCCGGGCCAAGGGTACTGCAGCAACGTTTCCACGGCCTCCACGGAAAATCCTTCAACCTGATGCGCTCCGGCGGCATTCAGTTCTTCGATGAAGTACTGCAACAAAATCGGTATGTCCTCGAGGCGTTCCGACAGACTTGGCACTTGAATGGTCACCGTACTCAGCATGGCGGCCACGTCCGCTCGATAATCTTGGGTGTGGACCAATTCGCTTAGCTCGGTCCGGGCGGTCGCGATTGTTCGCAAATCAAATTCGCGTACAGCCAGAAATCCACGCAAGACCTCCTGCGCATCCGCCGGCAAGCGGTCGACGTCGAGTAATAACAGACAAGGAACGCCCTCGGTCTCCAATTCGGCACAACGTTTGAGAAAAGCTGTGACCGTAGTCTCAATTAACTCCGCGTCGAGCAAACCGCAATCAAGTGGAACCAGCGGGGGAGGCGTCGTACCTCGAGTCTGGAAGTGAATTGTGCGGGCCACGTGCTCACGGCCGCTTCCCTGGGGACCGATGACCACAACACGTGCCGGGGTCCGAGTTGCGAGGTTGATACGATCGCGCACCAAACGGATTGCTGGGGAACTCCCGATCAGGCGCCCAAGTTCGTACTCTTGCTCGTAACGTTGACGGAACTGCAAAATTCTCTCATGCAGACGGCGTGCCGCCAACTGGCGCGCGGCAGCGACAGGCGTGACCGCGATTTCGTCAGTCTGATCATCGACCGCGACAACGGCGATGACACCGGGACAACTGGCGGCCTCTGGCCCCAACGGCAAGAACGCGGCTGTATGTATTTTCAAATTGCCGGTTTTGTCGCGCCGGGAAATAAAACCAGAGGCGCTCTCACCATTGAAAACCGACGGCGGTGGACACAAGCCGGCGAAATTGACAACGTCGCCCGCGTCCCTCTGTGAGTGATAGTCACAGCGCTGACCAATCAACTCCTCGGCATCGATCGCTAACCAAGAAGCCAATGCAGCATTGCAATAGATGATCTTGCGGCTATCGTCAATGACGTAGACGGGCGCGGTAGCGTCCTCGAGCAAGTGAAAAAGAGCGGCCCTAGGGGAATGTCGATTGGCTGCCATGTCTCTTCACATCGGTAACGCGGGCGGAGTCGATTTGGACAGCGCCAACGCGGAACTGTGCAAAGGCGCCCAAAGTAAGTAGCACGGCGCGCCAGCTAGTGAGGACGACGCAACGTCCCTTTCACTAGCTTGCGCGTCTTGCTATCGACAATTGGAAGCCCCTTCTCTACAACGTCGGGCGCCAATCCGCGCGATTGAGTCACTGCGGATTGGACTTCGATCGTACGTCCAACCTGTTCAAAATGACCGACGAGCCGCGCCGGCAACACACCCGTGCAGATTACCAGCAGGCCACAGGCTACCGCCACCCCTAGCGCCGGCGTCACACGTGGGGCCGAAAAATCGAATTTCGCAGACCGAAAATACATCACACTAACAACTCGCAGGTAGTAC
>CBDUAB010000392.1:0-4830 GCA_965365045.1 uncultured Planctomycetales bacterium | reverse complement strand
GTGGGATTTTTACTTACGCGGGTGATCCTGGGGTTGGTATATTTCTTGTGCCTGTGGGGGCTGCCTTCTTGTTTGTCGGTGTGCTGCTGGCCGCGATTGCGATAACGGAGCGGCAGGGATGTGATGCGACCAAAGTGGAAAAACCCGACCCTGTCAAAAAGCGCCCAAGAAAAAAGTAGACGGTGGTGGTTTGTTGCAGCTAGAATCGACTAACACGCAGCAAACCTGAAGTGAATCGATGCTTTCCGAACATCTACTCATTGCGGTTCTGTTTTCCGCCTCGATTCTTCCGCTGTTGGCGGTCTGGGGGCGTGTTGTCATTCCTCGTCGCATCGGCTTGATCGGCATGCTGGCCATTTGGCTGGGATTTCCACTCGCTGTTGTCGTGACGTCGTTCGCAAATCGTGAACCGTCGACTGACGAAGAACAAGTTGCGTATCGTCCCATAGCTGTTGAATCGGATGGATACGTCGGATCGGATTCCTGTCGAAGTTGCCATCCTCATCATCACGCAACGTGGTATTCGTCGTATCACCGGACGATGACACAGGTTGCTTCTCGTGACAGCATCATCGCTCCGGTGAATGACGACACTCGATTCGAATCCGATGGGCTAGAGTCTCGTCTCCAATGGCGCGAAGATACGTTATGGGCTTCGATGGAAATGCCACGCGAGCGGCCGGATTCCATCGCAACGATTACGCAACCGATCGTCATGACGACAGGTTCGCATCATATGCAGATCTTTTGGTTTCGGCTTCGAACCGACACCCGTCTGCTTGGCATGTTCCCTTACGTTTATCTCAAAGAGCAACAACGTTGGATCCCAAGAGGCGCCGCTTTTCTGCAACCGGCGTTTGCGATGGGTGACGAAGTGGGCCGCTGGAATCAGACTTGTATCGCGTGTCACACCACGTTTGGCCGCACGCGCCCGGCGAAAAGAGTGGATCCGCAGTCTGGCGAAATCTATCTGGATCCGATGGATCCTGATTCGTATGTTGCCGAGTTTGGGATTTCCTGTGAAGCGTGCCACGGCCCCGGTGAAGCGCATACAATGGCAAACCGTGACCCAGCGTATCGCTATCGAGCGCATTTATCCGGCGATGGCGATCCAACAATCGTCAATCCCGCCGACCTGTCCCACCAACTGAAGTCACAGGTCTGCGGCCAATGCCACTCCGTCCAATACATGAAATCGGATGAATGGTGGACCAGTGGGTTTACCTATCGTCCGGGTGATGACCTAGAAAAGTCAAACCTTCGTTTTATCGTCCGTGTTGACAGCGAGCCGGATGCAAATCTACGGCGTGTTTTGGCGAACGACCCAGCTTTCGTGGATGACCATTTCTGGTCCGATGGGATGGTGAGGATTTCAGGTCGCGAGTACAACGGTCTGCTGGAGTCCGCGTGTTACCAGCGCGGAGAATTGTCGTGTCTCACTTGCCACCAAATGCATCAGCTTGTCGATGATGATCGCGATGTCCAGCAATGGGCCAATGATCAACTTCATCCTGGGATGACTGACAACGAGGCGTGTGTCCAATGCCACCAGGAATTCCGAGACGATGCAGCGGTGGCCCAACACACCCACCACAAGGTCCAATCGTCCGGAAGCAACTGTTACAACTGCCACATGCCGTACACGACCTACGGATTGCTGAAGGCCATACGCAGTCATCAAATTGAGTCGCCGAGTGTCGCGACCAGTCTTAGCACGGGACGTCCGAACGCCTGCAACCAGTGTCACTTGGACAAGACGCTGGCCTGGACGTCGCAAAACTTGGCGGATTGGTATGGGATGGATTCGCCTGAATTGCCGCGTGACGAGCAAACCATCGCGGCATCGGTCCTCTGGCTACTGCGTGGCGATGCGGGCCAGCGGGCGCTGATGGCGTGGAGTTTCGGTTGGAGCGACGCGCAAGAGATCTCGGGGACAAAATGGATGGCACCGTACTTGGCTCAGTTATTGAAAGATCCTTACGTGGCGGTGCGATTCATTGCGGAACGCTCTTTGCGGGCATTGGACGGCCATCAGGACCTCAACTACGATTTCCTTGGCGAAGGCAGTCACATCGAGTCGGCATACCGGCAGGTCGTCAAGAAATGGCTGGACACCGACGCGAATCCTGACGAGGCGGTTCTGATCGACCGGTCAGGTACATTGATGCGGGGAGAGATCGAACGATTGCTTCGTGATCGAAACGACCGACCTATCACCTTGGTTGAATAACAGGTGCTCGCGGCGCCCGTGAAAAACGCACTGTTCTTCGAATTTCGGTAATTTCGACGACGCCCCAGCCGGCGGATTGCGGGGCCGGGTCGATGTGTTCCAAGCGAGTTTCGGCTTCGTTCATTGAACGCGACTCACGAGTAAGCGACGAAGTCGTCGTCCCGAATTAACAGGTTGAGATATTTCGGGTGAATAAACAACTTCTCCCGGCCCACGGGACGTTCTTCCAAGACACCGATTTCGACCAGTTCTTTCAGATATCGCGAAGCCGCCTGTCGTTTTGCGATGCCGGCGTCCACGACATTTTGAATGCGACAGTACGGCAGCTCGAAAATCAAACTCAGCAATTCGTAGCTGTAAATCTTCGTTCGTCGGTCACGAACATAGTCGCTGGTGTGCTCCATCAACCGCCGGACGGCTTCGATTTTTGCACGAGTCCAGTCGGCGGTTTCTCTGACTCCTTGGATGAGATACAGCAGCCAAGCTTCCCAGTTGTCGTTGCATGTCACTTTCAGCAACAAGCGGTAATAGTCCGCGCGATTCTCGATGATGTAGCGGCTGAGATATAAGATCGGCAGCGTCAGCAGGCCTTCGTGGATCAAGAACAGACTGTTGAGCACTCGCCCCGTTCGTCCGTTGCCGTCGGTGAAGGGGTGGATCGCCTCGAATTGATAGTGGCCTACCGCCATCCGCACGAGCGGATCGATCTCGGTTTCCTCATGCAAGAATCGCTCCCAGTTCGCCAGCAGCTTGCGGAGCAGGTCTTCGCCCTCAGGTGGTGTGTAAATGACCGTACGCTCGCCCTTGCCCGTTTCTCTGGCAAGCGCCGTTCCGGGCACACGGCGGACCCGCATTTCGATGCCCTTGATCTTGCTGCAGACTGTCTCTGCCGTGCGGGTGGTTAGCGGATGTTTGGCAAGCGATTGGAATCCTTCCAGTAGCGCTTGGCTGTAACGTAGCGCTTCTTTTGTGGCGGGATCGGCTTGGCCGTCGCTCGCCCGATGCTGGAACAGTTGATCCGTGGTGGTGACGATGTTCTCGATTTCCGAACTCGACTGTGCTTCGAGTAGCGGCAAGGTGTTGATCAGCACCGCTTGGTTGGGGATTAATTGTGCCGCCTGCTTGAGTTCACCGAGGGCCGTGCGAGCAAGGATGCACTGCTTCAGAACGGCACGGGTTTCCAGTTCTTCCACAGGCGGCAGCTGCGGGAGGTGGTTGTACGGGACGTCCGGTCGCCACGTAACCCCTTTCCCCGTCGATGTTTTTGCTGTTTCCGCCATGATTGGAGCATATGTCGTTGTCATCGACAGGTCAAGAAGACGTGTCGCTGTTTTTCGATTTCTGCGACATGTTTTGCGAACATATCGTTTTCAGCGACATGTCGTCTGGCAGCACTTCTCGCCACCAGACCCAACCAAAAGGCCGGGTCGATGTGTTCGGCGCGGGTTTCGGCTTCGTTCATGATTGACTCCAAAGCCTGTACGCCGTTCTCGATTCGCTTCTGAGCGCCTTGCGAAGTACCTTGGCTGAAGGGCGCTTAAACACCCGCCCATAACGCATTGGCTCGTCAATTAGTCCCTCGTCATGGACGTAATCGAATAAAACTCGGACACGATTGATTTCGTTTCCAAGGCTGCTGGGGTTGAGCCGTTTGGCAAGCTTTACCCAGTACTTTTAGAAATCGGCAGGGACAAGAGTCTTTACAGCCCGTCGCTTGCCAAGGTGGTCACAGAGACGCTGACATGTCTCTCGATAGTCAATGAAAGTGTGGCGCGAGAATTCGCCGGACTACACAAGCTGGTCTTTGAATTCCAGGAAAAGGTTGAACACGTCGGCGAGCGACAATGTGTCACCGTTCGGTGGTGGCGTCTTGCCGGCCCGCAGATAGGGTTCCGCGTGCTCCCATTCCTTGAGAGCCCCTTCCCAATCGTCGATTCGGCCAAAGTAGTACAGGTGGCCGCCAACTTGTTTGCACGACTTGCCACTTTTGTGGGCGCCAAGCGGGAACGAAGATAAGGTTTCGCCGAAAGAGAGGTTTGGCGGGACCGAGATTTCTTTACAATGGCCATTGTGGCACCTCCTGACCAAAAATTTCAGGTGTCATCGAGGCCCGTCGGAATCCACTCTGGCCGGCCACTTTCAGCCGTTACGGTAGCAGCAGAGTTGTCCCGGTTGTAAATCCTGATGTATGAGATGCTTTCGGCTGCCACACAAGAAATGCAAAAACAGCTAATATAAAGCACTTCGCGCCCATAGCTCAGCTGGATAGAGCAGCGGACTTCTAATCCGCAGGTCGCAGGTTCGAATCCTGCTGGGCGTACTCCCGTCTTCCGGTGAATCCTCCTGACAAGTGTTGCTAAGCTCCGACTCGACAACACTTTCCGACGAGCCCTCTTCGTCATCGCGCAAATGGTCCGCGGGTCCAATTGATGACTTGTCTTGCCTCGAAATTTTCCCTGGCAATAATGCCGGCCCCGAACAGAGTTTTCTATCTCGTTTTAGCCACACGATTCGCCTTACGGCAGACAAACAGGCTGCCTAAACCAAACAGCGCGAGCAAACATGTCGAAGGTTCGGGGACTGCCTGGGGGTTACCCCGC
>CBDUAB010000391.1:0-4831 GCA_965365045.1 uncultured Planctomycetales bacterium | reverse complement strand
CGCTACCGCCTCTACGGACATGGAGAATTTGCTCTGATTTGGTCGCGAATTTGGAGGCGAATCCGCGGCACGCGAACGTTGATGAACTCGAGCGTACAAATCCAAGGGGCACGGAATTGGGAGCATCCCTGGAATTCGATTATCGAGTTTGCCCAACAGCGTGAACTCTCTGCCGTGCAATTAACGCTTTCATTGCCTTGGTTGCATGAAGCGTTTCATGGGCGCTGGGGTGATTCCGCAGCACATCGAATTCGCTCGAATTGGCATTGGTCGGTGCCGCTTTATGTCCAAGGCAAACATGCCGGGTGGCTGGACCTTATCGGGAAACAGCGCGATGAGTTGTTCGAGTCTTCACATGTTTACGCGGAATTCGTTGGGGGACTGGAGAAAGAGTTGGCGATGATCGCCGCCAACACGGCTCGAGCACCGCACGGTCACGCACCCGTTCTGCGTTCACGGCCAGTCGAGAAAGCTACGATCTGACTGACCTCGGTCGACTGCTTCACCTGTTTTTCTCTTGCACGCAGAACAGCTCAACAACGCGGGATGGGGCGACTATCACGCCGAACTCGTGCGCATGGTGAACGGTGCGTTTAATTGGCGTGAACATGCGCGTAACGGCTTTATGCTGTCCAGGCGTTTGTTTTGGCCTCGATCACAGCGATTGGTTCGCTTGCGGAATCGGCTTTTGCTCGCGGGTTCCGATCCGGAGGGTAAGTACATTTCCGTCGGGGTCGAAAAACGCACGGGAGCAAACGCTCATGTGCAACGGATGGAACAATACCTTTCACGGCATTTAGCAAGTGATTTACTTGGCGTGTACGTGCACGGTAGTTTGGGTACGGATGAAGTGGTCTGCTATAGTGATTTCGATGCTTTGGTCATTCTCAGATCGCAAGTGTGCGAGGACGTGGCGCGGCTAGTAAACGCGGCATTTTATCTTTGCCGCGCGCAGCGAATCATGCGTGAATTCGATCCTCTCCAACACCATGGTTGGTTCGTCATGGACGAGGCGATGTTGGGAAGGTTTCCGGAACACTATTTCCCCGTGGCGTTGTTTGAACATGCCAAAGCGTTAGACATTCCGCGGAACACGGATGTGCTTGATGTCCGCATTGTGTCGTCACGTCAAAAGCTTGTTCAGATTTTCGACAATCTCGTTGCCGGACTCAACATGGACACGGCAAGTCGTCGATTTCAACGGAACACTTATTATCTGAAGTCGACATTGAGCAAGTTACTGCTATTGCCAGCCATATACGTTCAAGCGCGGGACGGGAACGGCGTATTCAAGCGAGACAGTTTCGAATTGGCACGGCGTGATTTTGCCGATCAAGATTGGTCCGTCATCCGGCTTGCCTCCCAATTGCGGCATGAGTGGACCGTAAACGTGGGCCCAATTGCTCGAAGATTAATGGTTCAACCTGCTTGGAGAGGCAAGATCTCGCAGCGTCGCCTGGCGCCCCCCCTAACGCACCGCATGCATAGTCTTGTAGGCGGCAGTTTTCCAACGGATGTGAGTAACTTGGTCGCTAAGATGCACCAGCAACTATTACCGCTGCGCGGCATTTAGTTGAACCTGTCTTCTGGATACATGGCGCAGTGTCGTAAGGATGATTGCGACGGTACCCAAGTCTAGAATGCCAAAAGCAACAAGTGACGCGACTGATCCCCCCATCGCTCCAAAATGAATGGTCATCGGCACAGCCACGACAAAGCTCACCAACATCGCGATGATTAAGAGCAGGAATCGATATCCCATGAAACCCAAACTTTGAATTAACGGTAGCGACCAAAAACTAACAGCTCCCAAGACGGCGATTGTCTGTTGCACAACAAACGGCCAGGCGGCACCGCGAAATTCGTTTCCATACAAGGTAACGATTAACGATTCACGCGCAAAAAAGCCAAATAGCAAATACAAAACACAAGGTGCTGCCATGACCAACACTGCCCGCTTCAACAGCGATTTGATCTCCCTGTAACGCGATTCCGTTGTTAGTTGTGCCAATTGGGGGAAGATCGAGTGTTTCAGTGGATCGGTAAGTCGCAGCAAGCTGAATGCCAGTTTCTTCGCAATGCTGTACAAACCCGCTTGGTATGAGTTCGCCAGTATCCCGACAAGTAACACGTCGCCGCTACTAATTAGTGTTTGAATTGTGCGGCTTGCCGAATTACTGAGAACAAATCGCGAAATTCTTGCCTGGTCCTCACGTATCAGAGCGATCTTGGCTGGAGAACCAATCGACAGCACCGGAGTAAGCTCTCGATACGAGGCAACGATAATCGCAATGCTACCGACGGCTTTTGATAACACGACGGCGACTAAAAAACAGTCAAGACGATAGGGGAAAACCACAATCGTGGCGGCGATGCAAACGAATTCAAAAACGTCGCAACCGATCTGGATAAGCGAATTGATGCGAAAGCGGTAGTACAGTCTTAATCCAGCGATTGCCATCGCATGGAAAAGATGGAGACAGCTGGCGATGGCGAAAGGGATAACGAACTTCATGCATGTTGGCGTGAGGTTCAGTGGTTCGCGATACACGTTGGACAAGATCCAGGTAGCGAGCAAAAACACACCGCAGAGAACGGCAGTGATAACGCACATGACTTTAATCAACGCCAGCGTTTTATCAGGGCGGTCTTGGGAAGTGTACTCAGCGCCAAATTTGACGATAGGCGTGAAGAAATTGAGGTTGAAGAACTCTCGAACCGTCTCAACGAATGCCACCAGGATTACGTAGTTGCCGTATTGCTCCACTCCCAAACCGCGTGTGATCAGAATTGCCTTGATAAAACTCAGCAGCGTTTTCACCGCGTTCGCGCCGAAAACCCACGAGCTGTTTTTGATTAGTATTTTTGCCTGAGCATCCAGCGAGTGACGCAACAGGCGAGTTGTCTTTTTGTTCATCGAGTCAATTCTGACGATGCTTTCGAATGATACAAGCCACGGGGTTTCGTGATGCGATTCGGTGAATGGATTCGTTGGTTTAAGCAGCTTCCGTGGTCGCGAAAGTGGTTTGTGATACTGATCTTGATTCGTCCCGCGGTCGACGGGTTGTACTTTTTGAAAGATATATCTCCGTTGCTTTCACCGCTCTATATGATCGGAGTATTAACGCCGGTAATTATCACAGCAGGTTTTTTTGCTCAGGCGTATCCCCGTATTGGGATAGTTCGACACGACGTTTTGTTTGGCTTGCTTGGACTCATCGTTGGCGTCAATTGTATTTTTATTTTGGGTATCGAAGTTTCGATCGGTACGGCCGAAATTGTTAGCAAGCTGACACTGCCGTTCTTCTTGTATTTCTTCCTCAGGCGTTGCGTACGCACCGGCGACGATCTGTTAGGAATCGTCATGGCGTTCGTTTATTCTGCGTCGATTCCCATCTCCATAGCGATATTTGAGACGATTGTCGCACCCGTCAATCACCACGATGTTGCTCGCGGCATGGAGCGAGTTCACGGCATCTATGCGGACGTCGTAAGCTATGCTGTCTATTCGACCCAGGCATTTTTGTGTCTTTCGTACTTGTTTCTCCTGCAAGGTCGATCTCAATTCGCTGGCACGTTGGTACGCGCGACGCGCGATTTGATTATCGGTTTTTCGATGTGCCTCGTTTGTCTCTTTGCTATCAAGCATGCTGCGTCGTGGGCAGTTGCCGGCGCCCTGCTGCTGCTCCTAGCATTTCACAGCTTCAGGCAACTTCGCTTGCCGTTGGTGATCGGACTATTGACCATGATTGTCGTGAGCTTCTTTTACTTGGGAGATCGAATCCGCGAGGACACCGGTTCCATTTATCAAACGGATTTAGCAATTGTCCGAGGCAACGAGCGTCTCGAGAGAGGCTTGCACGGTCGTGTAACTACCTGGAAGAAAATGCTAGGGGATTGGTACGAGTTTCCCATTTTTTCCAAGATGCTCGGAGGGCCGCTGAGTCTTCGCAAGGAAGCACGGACGATGCTTTTGGGCGCGGCGCACAACGACTATTTGCGCATTACATTTGTTGCGGGTCTAGCGGGTTTAGCGATTTACCTACTGTTTTTGGTCAACCAATTACTTTCGAGTTTCAAGGCCCCCACCGCGGAGCAGTTTTTGATTCGTGGTACGGTTGTGCTAATCGGGCTTTATTCAATCACTATCTTGCCGACGTTATACGCGCCGTGCATTTATCTGGCGATGACCGTCTTCGCCTATGCGGCGTTGATCGAAGAAGCGTCCTCATCTAACAAGTGGGCAAGTTTACGGCCTTCACACCAATAGGATTCCGTCTTTCGCAATGATTACTACATCGATCCGTGACGCACGCTACAAAACAATCTACGATTCGGGGGCCGTTGGCTACGACCACGACAGGTTCACGAGACGACCAGACGCCTATGCGAAACGATTCAAGAACGAACTCATAGTGGAGATCCTGGATCGACATAATCTGCTCACGTCAGCGACACGTATCCTGGATGTACCCAGCGGCACGGGGCGAGTAACCCACACGTTACTCAAGACCAACGTCGGACACATATGCGCCGCCGACATTTCTCCGGAGATGCTCAGGGTGAACGAAGGAACACTCACCCGCCAGCAGCGCGAGCGCGTTCGTTTCGTCGAGGCGAATATGAAGCAACTACCCGTAGAAGCCAATTCGTTTGACGCGGCCGTCATGGCGAGTTTCTTTTATCTCGTTCCGTCTCCCGAATATCGCGAATACATCAGAGACGTGTGCCGTGCCTTACGGCCCGGCGGTATCCTGATCGCAGAAATATCCAATGCACTGCCCGCCTACAACCCCAAAAACCTCGCTTATGTCCTGTTGCACAAGCACTT
>CBDUAB010000390.1:0-4832 GCA_965365045.1 uncultured Planctomycetales bacterium | reverse complement strand
TCGTCGATGAAGCCGACCACCGTGTAAAGTTCCTCCAGGCGGTTTTCCAGCGGGGTGCCGGACAGCACGAGCGCAAACGGTGAACTGAGACTCTTGACCATGCGTGATGTCTTCGATTCCCAGTTCTTTATCCGCTGGCCTTCGTCCAAGATGATTAGATCCCAAGGGATTCGTTCGATGGTTGGATTGTCGCGGAGAATTTGTTCATAGTTGCAAATCGTAAAAAAAGTGTCGTTTTCATACTGCGCGACGCGTTCCTCGGCCGAGCCCAATACGACTTGGCTACTGCGATCGCAAAAGCGGGCGATTTCACTGCGCCATTGGCTCTTGAGTGACGCCGGGCAGACGACCAACACGCGGCGGATCTCGGCCAACTGGGCCAACAACTCGGCAACACCGATGCCTTGAATGGTTTTTCCCAATCCCATGTCGTCAGCCAAGATCGCGCGGCCGGCACCGGCTGCGAAAGCGACACCGTCCATCTGATAAGGCAACAACTCGGCCTTGAGCAATTGGCTGCGCAGCGGGTGCGCGGCCGGATCCTTACGAATCTCGGCTGTCATCTGAAACAGCCGTTTTTGCAGAAGTCGTTGTTCGATGAATTCCTCGGCGTCAGGATAAACGTGTACCGAATGTCCAGCGCGCTCCAGTTTGCGCAATCGCTTCATCAATTGATCAACATCGTCAATTGTTTGATCCCGGTAAGAACCGAGGATCTTGCGCGCATCATCATCCAAACGATGCGGCAAGTTGAACCGCAGGCCTAGCTGCTGGCCGTAGTCAACACGCAACGAAAGATTGCGTCGGCGATAAGGTTGGCTCAGTTTTTGCTTGGAAAACCGCTTCTTCACTTTGGCTTGGGCATGCAGGACATGCTTGCACGTACCGAGGTGATTGGTGCGAAAATCGGGACATGTACAATACGACTCGCCCGATTCGAATCCGCGCAAAGAAATGCGATAAGTCTTGCCCGATTGGTGGCTGGTGATGGTGTAATCGGTCCAGGGACCATCAGGATCGGTTGACCGCATCGACATCTTTTCGTTGTCGGCACGCTCTTGCCGATCAGCCAGCGCGCGGCGCAGCAGCTCATCTTCAGTAAGGTTTTCGATGGGCTCTGTTTTATCTGGCGGCGCGGACAGGCCCAGCGTGAGCTTTTCGTCCAGCACCATACCGAACACGGCCGCAATGTGGTCACACGTCGTCTCACATTGTTCGCACTCAAAATGAATGCCCTTGGGTTTGCTCGTCATCTCGACCAACGTGACCCTGGCTTGGCCGGCCGGCAGATCTAGATCGGGCACGTTCACCCGCAGCGTGTCGCCTCCCAAGTAAACATCACGCGGCAAATTAATTTCGAAGCGGCCACTTTGACGCAACCGCGCTTCTCCTTCATCGCCGAGCAGTCGGCAGACTCCGCGAAACGTCAATCGCCCCAACCGATCCCTGATACCAATCCGTCGACTTCCGCGTTTTGCTGCCATCGTGGCGTTCCTCCACTTCCAATCATTCTGGCGACCTGCCGCCATTAAAGCCGCTATTGTGACCGGTAGCATCGATGCTTGAAAGAGTGGTTGGAGCTTCGACCGGATTTTGAGCGCAGGAACGCACAGTTCGCCTCTACCGGATTACCGGTCCATTAACGTCGAGGATTTGCGAGTTCGATGCTGAGTTGCCGAATTTTTCAAACTCGTCAAACATCCAGATGATTTTCTTGGTCTTGGGGTCAATCTCGACCAACAACGGATTCGCAGGCCCGGCGTGGCAGTTCCCGATGACGTAGTGGCCATTTGGCAAGACTTCGAGTGTTGTCACCCAAGCCAGCGTAATGCCAGGCAGATCGTTTTGATGAATCTGCCAAACGATCTCTTTTTCTGGGGTTACTTCGAGAACGCTGTGGCCATTACCCGTGGCGATCAATGTGTTGCCATTAGCCAATCGCAGCGCGCAAAATGCTTTGTTGCCGAACGCCTCCGGGCCATGACCTCCTTTGCGTTCTTTGCCGAATAGGGGCACTTCATATTCCCACTCGATGTGACCCTGGTCGTTGTATTCGCGGATGGCACCGTCTGCTTCATGGCAAACCAAGTAGTTGCCGTTATCCAGTTTTCGTACTAACCGCGTATCGGTGTGCGGATCCGGATGGTCGACTTTGAGTTTTATTTCCTTGTGAATCTTTCCGGCGCGATCAACCTCAATGATCCGTGCGGGTCCGGATTCCGCGATCATCACACGTCCATTATCAAGTGCTTGAAAAGCGTGTACTTCGACGCGTTGGACTTCATTGCCGTTTTCCTGGGACGAGTCGTAAGACCAAACAACTTGTTTGGTTTCGCGATCAATCTCCGCGACACCGCGCATACGCTGCTGCACCAAAATATTGCCGTTCTTCAGCACCTGGATGTCATGAATACCATTCCACGGCATTTCCCAACTGATGCGGCCATCCGGTTCGACGATCGCTAGACGATTGTTTCCCTGCATCAACACGCGATGATCGGCCAATGCGAAGCTGGAGACGAAACAAATGAAGGGTAAGAGTAGGATCGACTTTTGTGGCATATCAACTATCTCGCTGGATGGGTAACAGGAATGTCTAATGACTAAGGCCTAATGACTAAAGAATGCCTAATGACCAATTCCTAATGACGAAAAGCGACTTCTCATTATGACGCAATTGTCTCCCCAGCTGCAAATCTTGGAAATGTTGAGGCCTATTGGATTTCCCAATCGATCTATGTGGCGGCCAAGCTGCTTGACTTGACCATGATGGTCATTCCCACCGAGTCAAACGTGCGTATTGTCGAAAACCACCCATCTGTTTAACTCCGTCGTCGTGATAGCCGTGAAAATCGCTCTTTCAAACCTGGCACGACTTGGCTTATCGTATTTGGGTCCCAAACCACATAACACGGAGGTTCTCCCATGTCTGGCGATGCAGCCGATGGCGACAAACGACTCTCGGCGGAGGAGGCGCAGGAACTCATCAAAGCGATCGAGGAAGTTGAGCGCGAAGAAGCAAGCGACTCCGACGCGGAAGACTAACCGAGCGCGGATTTGCCTAGCGAGCGGACGATCGCACGAACCCGGTTCATCAAGTTGTGCGAGTCCGAGTAAGCATGCCCGTACTGGCCGTTGCCACGGCGCGAATCCGTGGTTAGACTCGAAGGCAGTACGTGGACAGCGCCACCTTGTGTCATCCTGAGGGAGCCTCAGCGACCGAAGGATCTGCCAGAAGCGTCTGACCCCCGCGTGGGCGGATTTAACCCGTGATGGCAATGCTGGCGCCATTGGAAGCTCCTTCAGTCGCTTCGGCTCCTTCAGGATGACTATTGTGCTTTCGTATTAACGAGTTGCCGCGATGCCATGATTCAATGGTCGCTGGCCATCTCCGTTTATCGATGAACGATCTGCCATGCTCGTCGGAAAAATCCTGTCGATTAACACGGACAAAGGTTTTGGCTTTATTCAGCCCGCAGTGGGCGGCGGAGCGGATATTTTTTTTCATTGCTCGGCCGTCGACGCGACATTCGACTCGTTAACGATCGGGCAGGAGGTTCGGTACGCTCTCGACGAATCCGCCGAAAAGCCACGGGCAAAGTCGGTCGTGACCGGAACCGATGCTGGTCCGCACGTACGCCAATTCGATCGTGACGCGCACCAACCACCGCGCGAGTCCGAACCACGCCCGCGGATCAACTTTGAGTTCGGTTTCGTGACAAAGCTCCACAGGCGCAAGTCACAAGGCTTCATTTCATCGGTCAAGGGCGGACCGGAGTTCTTGTTCGATGCGGAAAGCGTGACCGGCGAAAAACGATTCTTTCGACTTGTAATAGGAGATTACGTGCGATTTGTGCCTGCTAAAGAGTCAAGTGACGCGAAGCAGCCAATTGCCGAGTCTGTAATGGTCGTCGAACGTTACATTCCAGCGCAAAAAGAAAAAAGACCTCCCAAGCATCCTCGCGCACGGCACAAAAAACCGACTTGGCGAGAGAAGACAACTCCCAATGCGGATGGCCCGTAACCAAGTCGCGGAGTGCGTGCTTGGAATCGGCCTGCCGCCGATATAGAATTTCAATCATGACCGGAAAAAAAGTCAATGTAGCGATCATCGGTTTGGGTTTTGGCGCGGAGTTCATCCCGATTTATCAAAAACACGCGCAGGCCAACATGTACGGAATCTGCCGGCGCGACGAAGCCGAAATGAACAAGATCGGCGACGCTTTTGGTATCGACAAGCGCTTTACCAGCTACGACGATGTTCTCTCCGATCCCGCTGTCGACTTTGTTCATATCAACTCGCCCATTCCCGATCACGCCGGGATGTCGCTGCGGGCATTGGACGCCGGCAAGCATGTCATGTGTACGGTACCGATGGCCACCACGATCGACGAATGTCGACAAGTCGTCGAGAAGGTGCAGCAGACGGGCCTCAAATACATGATGGCCGAGACGGTGGTCTACAGCCGCGAGTTTCTGTTTATCAAGGAAATGTATGACAAAGGTGAGCTGGGCAAGATTCAGTTCATGAAGGCATCGCATCCACAAGACATGGAAGGCTGGCCGGAGTATTGGGAGCGGATGATTCCAATGCATTACGCGACACACGTTGTCAGTCCGGTTCTAGGACTTGTAAATGGCAGCGCCGAGTATGTGTCTTGCTTTGGTTCCGGCTCGATCAACGAACGCCTGGCAGAAAAATCTGGCAATCGATTTGCCGTCGAGTCATGCCACATCAAGATCAAAGACTCCGATATCGCGGCACAGATTTGGCGTTTTCTGTTTGATACGGCGCGTCAATATCGTGAATCGTTTGACGTCTATGGAACCAA
>CBDUAB010000389.1:0-4844 GCA_965365045.1 uncultured Planctomycetales bacterium | reverse complement strand
GGGTCCGGCGACTTGAACGAACTAGGATTGACTTGGCTTTCAGACAACAACGATTGGTCCAGCGGCAACTTCACTGGCGGCGGCACAAATGCGGCCGACCTCAATGCCTTGGCCTTGAATTGGCAAGACACTGTCCCTATGGCCGTTGCGCAAGCCGTGCCTGAGCCGAGCAGCCTCGGATTGGCACTGGGTATGGCAGTCGGTCTACTGCTACGACTTCGACTCAAACGCAATCCCGGCGACCGAAATCCTTGGTCATCAGAATTGGTAGGAGCACGATGCCAAAGGCGATGAGGACGATTACGTTAAGAATCCACATGCGATCGATGGGAAACTGATATGATCTAACAGCCAATCTTGATTCCGCACCCTGCGCGATCCATGTGGAAAACCTGAGGTTAATGGCAGCGAGGGTTGTCGCCGCCAGTATCCCGACCGTCAGCACTAACACGCGACGCACGACAGGTGATCCTTTCTTCAGTATCGTCCGCGTACTCCATACGAACAGCAAGACGCTGACAAAAAGAATCGCAACTGCTCCGCGCCAATCACGAGCGATTATCGCCATCATCACCATCCAAGCGACAGTGCCAAAGATGGATCCACCAAGGCTGCCATAGACCGCGCCGGGCGTCGTCCAGCGCGCGACAACGGGAAGCTTTGACGGTGTATCCGTACCGTCCTCGACTTGAATCCGCCGTTGACGGCGATTGAACTTGACAATCAACGTGATCAGGACGATCGAATACGCGCCCCAGAGAAGAATCATTGTCGTCGTGTAGACGGCATTCGATAGAAAGGGGCGCGACAGCAGTAAGCCGAACTGAAGTACGAGAAGCGCGCCGACCAACAGCCACACGGCTACGCTCGCACGAATCATGAAACGCTTTTCTCGCGTCGATCGCGTGTTGCGAATCGAAATCCACGTTCCAAATAGTCCACCGAGCAATCCAATAAGTGGCCCGGCCAGGAATACCAATAGCGCACTGAGTTTGGTCCCCACCAAGCCTGCTGCTGACGTGCCGCCAACCGTGGCCGCCGCCGCTTTACTGCTCATCGCCGGCAACGCAGCCAACACAGCAAACGCGAAAGCGGGGCTAGGTGCTGTCTTCGTGAGTTTCTCCTCGACCATCACCGCCATCTGATCTTTGAGCATGGACCGCCCCCGTTCGAGCCGTTTACGAATGGCCACTGGGGTCAGGCCTAACGCCGAAGCAACCTGCTCCGTCGATTGGTCTTGTCGATAGAAAAGAATCATTGGCTCTCGATATTTCTCGGGTATCTGTCCCAACGACTCCCACAACAAGCGTTCTTGCTCTCTGGTGATGGCTTCGTGCGATGGCTCCGAGGCAGCGTCGACTGCCTGTTCGATGACTTTCTGAAGCGGTTGCTCAGTTCGCTTCCGCGATGCCGAACGTGTCAGATTGCGCGCAATGCCGCAAAGCCAAGCTCCCAAGCAATCCGAGCTGTTCAATGTCGGCAGCCTCTGCCAGGCAACTAAGAACGTTTCTTGAGCGAGATCTTCGCTGTGGGAAATGCTCCCGTGGCAGCGGTTGTAGACTAGGCCGCTGACGACCCCCTGATAGCGGCGGACGATTTCGCCAAACGCGTTTTTCTGCCCATCAATGCTGGCGGTGACTAATTCGGCATCGCTGAATTGTCGGAATTGTGCGTGCGGCATTCTTGAGCTCCTGCTAAGCGTAGATTTGGCGTGATGCAGGTAAGTGCCGTTAAGAGCGAAAATGTGACACAATCTCGTAGTTTTTCTCGTTGCGACTGAAATGCGTTTTGTAAACCCAATCCACTAATCGCCGATCTTGGACAAACAATTATGACGATTAGACAAGTTCTCCCTGCGCTGTGTCGGAAAATCTGCCAACTTTCGCGATCAAACTGTTTGACCGCGAGCCAATCATGATTAGTTAAGAAGTATACCCACATTGCCGCGCGTCGTCGATGAGAAGTCGGCGGCGGCCGCTGCGCAAGGCTCGTGGCCACGGGTCTCGTTTCACTAATCTTCCAACTACTCTTCGGCTTTGATTTTGACAACAGAGAGGTACGCTAATGTTTTGGACAAAACTATCGTTCGGCAAGTTCGTCGCCTGTTTCATCGTGATTCTTGCGGCAGCTCACACCCATGCAGCCATCCTCACCTTTGACGGGCTGTCAAACGGACAAAAAATCGACACTGCATTCGAAGCAAGTCTGTTGGTAGACATCACCAGCAGCGGAGACAATCAAGGCGCGGCGATATTTGATTCCGACCCGGCTGGCCCGAACGCGGGCGGACGCGATCCCGATCTTCTCGTCGGTCTTGGTAACATCTTGATATTGCAAAGCAACGACGAGACTGCCATGACCGGTGATGCCTTTGACACCCCAAACGACTCGTCCGAAGGCGGAATTCTGCTGTTTAGCTTTCTCGATCCGGTCGAGCCACTTTCCGTCGACCTGGCAGATATCGATTCTGGAGCAGCCGTAACGATCACTCTGACGGATGGAGGAACTCTGACGCGCACGTATGAGATTCCAGACGACTGGACAAACGAACTGCCAACACCCAACGGATTTGACCTACTTGACCTGACAACGCTGGTGGGCCAAATAGGTGAAGGTGGCTCGATGGCCACGGCCATGGAGGACCTAGGTTTTGATTCGACGAATGTGGTCACGATGGAAGTACACTTCAGCGGTTCCGCTGCGTTGGACAACCTGTCGTTTATCCCTGAACCCGGTGGATTGGCCGGCCTGCTGCTGGGTGGGTTGGCGTTTTTGACGCGGACACGCCGACGTCAAAGTTGAGGGCGGGGAGAATGTTGCATTTGGGCGGCAGTATTGGTCAAGGATGATTCGCCCCATTTGCACAGCAAATCACTTGCACTGGTCCGACTGACGGCGTAGTCGGCCAGCATGGCTTCGCCGGCAAAACCAAGAGGCAAATTCTTCGCCTGAACGCTATCGCCGGTCGCAAGTGTCTGCGCAACGATGACTACCACGGAATCCGCGCAGCCCCTTGATAACTTTCTTGCTATTGGAATATATCTCCGCCGTGCTCAAAGAAAGCTGCGACCGCATCCGACTCGGTTTCGTAGATATGAAACACACTGCCATCCAATCCGGCCGCGCGAAACAATTCACGCAGTTCGTGTGTCATGCAAAGTTTAATGACACCGCCGTACTTGCGAACATTGCGATTAATCCGTACCAAACCACCGATGGCTTCCGACGAGTACTTCGTCACTTGCTTTAAAGTCAGTACGATCTTCTCGGGCTTATTGTCGGTGACGAAAACTTCGAGCTCATCGCTCAGCAGAACGATCTGCTGCCGATCTAAATACTCGGCCTCAATAGGTCGGATCAAAACAACCGGCCCGACCATCTTCGTCTCGATGTAGCGTAGTCCCGTCATCTCGGAATCCGCTTCCACGTCTCAAGAAACACATTTGGCCACCTTATTGCACTCTAACAAAGTCACTTGCGATGCGCAAGTACAACGGGAGTGATCGCGACGGTATTGAGGCGATGAAAAAAGACGATCCGTGGCGCGAACACGCCGTATTCTGGCGATTCGAGCTTCGGAACCGCAGTTTTTATCAAAATCCGCGATGTCTGGGCCTGCAATAGGTGCGAATTCTTTGAGTGTCGGACCAACCGGGTTTCCCAAGCACTCGTTACAATTTCCACCAGGCAGCGATTGCCCGGTATATTGTCAATGCAATGCCGTTGTCAAACAATATTCCATTCACCCGCTGTCTACCGAATCATCTGGAGGTCCCATGATCCACCCTCAGAAAGCACGCTTCTAAGTGTGGGCATCCCGCTACAATATGGTGAGCGGTTCGTTTTGAAATAGTGGGCGGTTGCAGAACAGGAAATTAGGGAGCGCAATCAATCGATGCGATTCAATATCGTCGTCCGACAAATCGTGCGCGGTGTATTCCGGTTTTCATTGCGCCGGCTCCTCATTTGCGTGGTTGTGCTTGCCGTGGGTATGGCGTTGCTACTCCGTCCGGCCTGGCAGCGGCACAGGATCCATCAGCAGATCGCCGCGTGGGGCGGAGCCGTTTACGAATCGAACTCAGTGTTGGCACTGCCAACGGAAACGGCACGCCAACGCCTACGACATGCCTATTGGCAGTGGATCGAGAGCCTGCTGGGAAAAGATTTTTCCGACTCATGCATGCGTATTGAGTTTAGCGGCACCTCTGCCAAAGACGACGATCTACTTTTCTTGGCACAATGCTCCGATCTGAGGTCGATTTTTGTGAATAATGCGGATGTCGGTGACAGTCTGGCAGCCGCGCTGTCAAAGTTGCCGCAACTCTTCACGGTCGACTTTGAAGGGACTCGTATTACCGATGCGGGACTTGAGCGTTTGTCGGCGTGCCGCAATCTTGGGTCGATAAACGTCACGGAAACTTTCGCCACGCGCGCCGGTGTGGCGAAGCTTCAAGAAGCACTTCCCGCGGCCGAAATTCACTGGAGCACGTCCGTTTCGGATGCGCATTGGCATGCACAAAGGCAACTTGCCCGCAACAGTGTGAATCTATCAGCCGAGGGACTTCGATTCGGTTCGAACGAACGGAACGAATACACGTGCACAGTCACATTGGGAACCGGCAATGTGTATCTGGACGACATTCTGCCGCTTGCAGATTTGGACGGGAACATCAGGCTGCGCGCGATTCAGACTACATGTCCTCCGGCAATGTGTTCCTTTTTTGGGTCGCTGCACAACGTGGGGTTGATGACGTTGGAATATGTGGTTTTTGAAGACTTGGATTGGATCGCGGAGATGGAGGGCCTTTACGACCTGAGTATCGAATACACGGTCGACAAAAACC
>CBDUAB010000388.1:0-4846 GCA_965365045.1 uncultured Planctomycetales bacterium | reverse complement strand
GGCCGACAGCGGTTCTGCCGAGGCCGACAGCGGTTCTGCCGAGGCCGACAGCGGTTCTGCCGAGGCCGACGAGAACGAAACTGTGGCTGAGACGGCCAGCTCCTCGGTGGGCGATGGCGATGTGGCAACTGGCGCCGACGAGCCGGACGGTGAAGGTCCGAGCGGAGGCGGCGAAGAACCCCCCCCATGGAAGTGACGGATTCCAATGACGAGCCGGCCGACAACGGTTCTGCCCAGACCGACGAGCATGAAGACGATGCAGATTCGGACGAAGCGACCGCAAGTGCCGCCGCCGACAAGACTTGAATGAAAACCCGCGATGCCACCTCGTACACCTTTGATCGCCACCGCATTTCAGCACGGCTGTACGGATCGCACCGATTCCTGGTAGTCTGTTGGGTTCCGTTTGCCTCGGTGGCGTGATGAACACAATGCCAACAACGACTTTGCCACATTAAAATGGAAAGCTCGCTGGGTTGGCACCGTCCACAGTGAAGGATCGTCAAAGGTACATTGATGGATCCTTCAGGTACGGTTGATGTGTCATGGCCGCGGCCGCGTGAGTCGTGGACGACACCGCCTGAGTGTAGGAGTACCACGGTATGTAGCATCGAGAATTTTGACGTCGCCAATCTCACGGGTAAAGTGGGATTGAGCGACCTGAGGAGGGCAATTAGATAATGCCCATACGGATTTACGCCCTAGCCAAAGAGCTAAGGATTGATAGCAAAGCACTGGTTGACGTTTGCACGAAGGCCGGTGTCACGGGCAAGGGTTCTGCGCTGGCTAGCCTAACCGATGACGAAGCTGCAAAGGTCAAATCGTATCTAACAGGCGGCGACAAAAAAGTCCCCAGTGCTAAAGGCCCCAGTGCTAAAGGCCCCGGTGCTAAAGTCCTCAGCGCTAAAGTCCTCAGCGCTAAAGTCCTCAGCGCTAAAGTCCCCAGTAGCGGTGGGGTAAGCAAAATATCGCCGAAGTCATCGGTGGCTACCGACGACCGCGCCATCACGCGCGACGACTACATCGGCCCCGGCGGCTCAGCCGGAACCCCGCCCAATCTTGATGCCAAACCGGAAGCAAAGCCGGCAAATGACGCCAATGTGGACGACAAACCCAAGGCGCCCGTCAAACGGGAGCCGGTTATCAAGCTGGCTGCCATTCCAAAAACGCCTCAGGTCAAATCATCTGAGGTCTCGCCGGACGAACCGGCGCCACAAAAGCCCATCATGACTTTGCCCAAAGACGCTATTCGCGGGGCACGCGAGGGCAGCTCGGCTCCGCTGGAACAATTTACCCGCCAGCAAGATAAAAAGGGCGAAGCCGTCAAAAGTGGCCGGCCAAAGACAGCTACTGCTACCGAACCACTGCGCGGACGTGCTGGTCGCGATAGACGCAAGTCGAAAGACGAGCTAGTCGAAGCAAAGGAAAAAGGGAAAGAGAAAAGCGGCAGCCTTGCCGGAATGGCCAGCGCGCGACAGGCTCGACAACAAACTCGCAAGCGGCGCCCGGGTGGCAGGCAGGACGATTATTCGGGCCGGCGGCGAAATCGACTTGTTAGAAAAGGCACGAACACGGCCGCTCCACGCAAGGGCAAGATTACCATCGAACTACCGTGCACAATTCGTAGCTTTTCCGAAGCAACGGGTATCCCGGCCACGAATATCTTGCGAGCCCTTATGAGCATGGGCACGATGACGGCCAACATTAACGGGGCGCTGGATGAAGAGGTGGCGGAGATGCTCGCCGAAGAGGCCGGCGTTGACATCGAACTCAAAGCGGCCGCCACGCTTGAGGACACCCTGCTCCAGGCTATGGAAGAACGTGTCGACGACCCCGATTCGCTTGAGCCGCGTCCGCCGATCGTTACCTTCCTTGGACACGTCGACCACGGCAAGACATCGTTGCTCGACAAAGTGTTGGGGCTTGATGTTGTGTCAGGCGAAGCCGGTGGCATCACGCAGCACATCCGTGCCTATACGGTCGAAAAGGACGGCCGCACTGTTAGCTTTGTCGATACGCCGGGCCATGAAGCATTCACCGAAATGCGGGCGCGCGGTGCCAACGTAACCGACATCGCGGTCCTGGTAGTCGCGGCGGACGACGGCGTCATGCCGCAAACCGAGGAAGCCATCAGTCACGCCCGCGCCGCGGATGTTCCCATTGTTGTCGCGCTTAACAAAATGGACCTGCCAGGCGCCGATGAAAACCGAGCTTTGCAGGATTTGGCCAGTCGTGAACTGCTGCCTACGCAATGGGGCGGTGATATCGAGGTGGTCAAGACCAGTGCAATGACCGGCGACGGTATCGACGATCTGCTCGAAACCTTGCTATTGACCGCTGACATTAACGAATACAAAGCCAATCCGCATCGACCCGCATTGGGCACATGCCTCGAATCCCAACAAGAAGGCGGCCGCGGAGTCATCGCGAAGGTCATTGTTGTTAACGGTACGCTCAAAGTGGGCGATATCGTCGTTTGTGGAGCGGCTCACGGACGGATCAAGGCGATGCACGACACGCTGACCAACAAAAAAGTGCTCACCGCCGGCCCCTCGACTCCTGTGAACGTCCTCGGACTAGATGTCGCGCCGGAGGCAGGCGAGCGTTTCTATGTCCTAGACGACATTTCCCAGGCTCGAGAAATCGCTCAGCAGCGCGAACACCGCTCACGCACACAAGCCTTATCGGGATTCACGACCCGTATATCATTCGAGGAATTCCAACGTCGACTTGAAGATGGCGTTTTGGGCGACCATGACGAAGTGTCCGTATTGAATTTGATCATTCGCGCGGATGTCCGTGGGTCAATCGAAGCGATTCAGAAAGAACTCAGCAAACTGGATCATCCTGAAGTTCAGGTCAAGCTTCTCCAAGCCACGGTGGGCGGCATCACTGTCGCGGATGTTACCTTAGCCGATGCGTCGGACGCCGTGATTGTCGGATTCAATGTCATTCCCGACGAGCATGCACGGAGTCTGGCGGACGAGCGTGGCGTGGAAATCCGCCGCTACGATATCATCTACAAGCTGACCGAAGACATCAAGTTGCTACTGGAAGGCAAGCTCAAACCAGAGGAACATGTGGCAGAGCTTGGCCGCGCTTTGGTGCAGCGTGTCTTCACGATAAGTCGCGTTGGTGCCGTCGCCGGTTGCCGTGTCCTCGCTGGCACAATCGAACGCGGTTGCCGAGTTCGCGTCAACCGAGATGGACGCGGAGTCGGTGACTATCCATTGGATACGCTGCGTCGCGAAAAGGACGATACCAAAGAAGTCCGCGAAGGCTTTGAATGCGGCATCAAGCTGGCAGGATTCAACGACATCAAGGAAGGTGACATCTTGGAAGCTTACAAGATCGAGGAAGTAGCCCGTACGCTGTAGCTACCAATCGAGCCTGCCAGCAAACGAATCCCCGTATCCCGCGAATGACCTCATGAGTTCTCGACGTGTTCTCAAAACTGCCGAAGCGATTCGTGAAGTCGTCGCCGGCGCGATCCTGACTCACTTGCGAGACCCACGAATCCAAGATGCAACGGTCACGTTTGTCGAAGTCACCCGCGATATGCGGCAAGCGAAGGTGCACGTTTCCGTGATGGGTGACGAGAATAAACAGAAATTGACGATCCACGGCCTGCAGAATGCTGCTGGGTTCTTGCAGCAAAAAATCGCCCAACGAATCGATACGCGTTATACCCCCAAGCTGCGTTTCGTGCTTGACCACGGTGTTAAGAACGCCGCGGCCGTGATTCGCATTTTGAACGAAGTGCTGCCAAAGGACGACGAAACCTCGGATGCGGATTCTGTTGATGCGGAGGAAACCGCGTCAGATAACGCGGACAACTGACAAGAAGAGACCGTAGTCATGACCACCTCGAATCGCGCCGCATTGATCGATGCAACGATGCGGGTTCTAAAAAAACAGTTCAAGCCGGCCCCGGCGCCCGCCGACCGATCGGTCCTAGAACATTGGGTCTACGCCTGTTGCCTGGAAAACGCACGCTATGAAGATGCCGACAATGCGTTCAAAACCATTGTCGATTTGGCATTCGATTGGAATGAAATGCGCGTGACGACGGTCACTGAATTGGCGGAACAAATGTCAAGCGTTCCGGACGCCCGTCGCTCCGCCAGCAACCTCAAACGCGTGCTGCAAAGTGTTTTCGAATCAAAATACTCCTACGACTTGGAGCAACTCAGAAAACAGAACCTGGGCAAGACCATAAAGGATATGCTGAGGCATGACGGCGCCACTAAGTTTCAGGTAAGCTACGTAATACAACACGCGCTCGCCGGACATTCCCTGCCGATCGACGCCGGGGCCCTGGATGCGTTGTACATCATCGGCGTAATTGATGATAAGGAACGAGCCAAACACATCGTCCCCGGACTAGAACGGGCCGTTCCCAAAAAACTCGGGATAGAATACGGCTCGCTGTTGCATCAAATGGGCGCCGAGTTGTTCCGGTCACCGTATTCACCGGAGGTCCGCGACCTGCTGTTATCGATCAACCCAGACGCCCGGCCACGCCTGCCGAAAAGGCAACGCAAGAAAAAACCGGTCGATAAAGAGCCAGTCGAAAAACCCACAAAGAGCCCGGTCGAAAGACCCACGAAGAGCAGAGCCGCTGAAAAGCCCAAAGCGGGAAAGAAGCCAAAGACAAAGAAGGCCGCCGCGAAACCGAAGCCCAGAAAGAAAGCGGCAACGAAGAAGGTTGTGAAAAAGGCGAAAACGAAGTAAAAGGTTTTATTGATTTCAGATACGGAAGCCTCGTTGGTGTCATGCTGGCGAGGCTTTTTCTTTATCTTTTTGCGCCCAAAACCATTCATATTCATGTTTAGGAACGTATCCG
>CBDUAB010000387.1:0-4849 GCA_965365045.1 uncultured Planctomycetales bacterium | reverse complement strand
CGCAAGCCCGACGGTGACATTCTGGCGATGGATCGTATCGAAGCGATTCACAAGCGCCTCCCCAACACACATTTGGTTATGCACGGCAGCTCATCGGTTCCTCAGGAACTGCAGGACGTTATCAATAAGTTTGGCGGAACCATCCGGCAGACTTGGGGTGTGCCGGTCGCGGAGATACAACGGGGCATCAGGCACGGAGTACGCAAGATAAATGTTGACACGGATAATCGCTTGGCGATTACCGGAGCGATTCGCAAAGTGTTGCATGAGGCGCCCGAAAAGTTCGATCCGCGAGACTATTTGAAGCCGGCCCGCGAAGCCATGAAACAGGTCTGCGTGAATCGCATGACAGCGTTTGGCCAGGCAGGGCAAGCCGCCTCCGTGCTACGAAGTTGTGAAAGCTTGAGGATACAATAATGAAAACGGGACTGTTTGTTTCGATCAGTGCGATGCTGATGTGCGTTCCAACCATCATTGCTGCCGACAAGGAAGTCGCAACTGAGCAGAAACCAGATGTGTCAATTCTGATCGACCCCGATCAACTTCAGGCGAAATTGAACGACGACAACCTACGCGTTCTGGATGCTCGTTCTCAAGACGAATACGCCAAGGGTCACGTCCCCGGCGCTAGCCGGGTAGATGTGGGTGATTGGAAAAGCTTGGCCGCCGCGGACAGCGGGTTGCGTGACGCTACAGGCTGGACCGAAAAGGTCAGCCCACTAGGACTAATGAAAGATATGCGCGTCGTTGTTTATGGAAGCAGATTGTCCGACACGGCTCGCATCTGGTGGTTGCTAAAATACGTTGGTGTGAAAGACGTTTCGATTCTAAACGGCGGATGGAAGTGGTGGTTGACGAAAGGTCGGCCAACCGAAACTTCGACGCCGAACATCACCGCCACCGAATTCAAGCCTGAGTTCCAGTCTGACCGGTTGGAGGAAATTGACTCACTAAAGAAGTCGTTGAAGTCAGACAAACTCAAGGTCGTCGATACTCGCAGCGACAGTGAATTTGCTGCCGGTCGCATTCCCGGCTCTGCACATCTTGAATGGAAAGAACTCGTCGCCGAGGACGGTCGCTTCAAAACGAAGACACAATTACGGGAGCTATTCGGCAAAAAGGGAATAATACCATCTGAGACGGCGGTGTGTTACTGACAAACCGGTGGACGAGCCTCGGTCGAGGCTTTTGCTCTGGAGTTGGCCGGTTATCCGAAAGTCAAAGTGTTTGTGCGAGGTTGGTCGCAATGGAGCAGCGATTCCGATGCTCCGGTGGAGAAATAGGCTTTCGGCAATTTCAATAACCCGTCGGACAGTCGCGGTTTGAAGACGAGCCGCCTAAACAAAGAAAGAGGCCGCACTTAAATGAGTTCGGCCTGTTGTTCTACAAAACCTAGTCAGTGTTGGCCAACTAGCAACCATGAAAAGAATAGGATGTGTGGTGCCGCGGAAATGGCAAACCCCGCAGTAGCGCGGAATTGTCTAGCGGTTTTCAACCAACGGTCGCGAACAAACACAGTATGGAATAGGTAATAAGCTGTTGGGAAAATGGCAAAAGTCATATTAGCAATGTCGGGAGGTGTTGACAGCAGCGTGGCCGCCCAACTGTTGTTGGAGGAAGGCCATGATGTCATTGGCGTATTTATGCGCCACGGCGTTGAGCCTTCGAGTTGCGCCGACGGCGACGAGACACTCCTGCCGATCGTCACTTCTGATGCAACTAGGACCGATCACAAACAGGGGTGTTGCACGGCGCGGGATGCCGACGACGCACGTCGCGTTGCAAGTCAGCTGAGTATTCCTTTTTACGCGCTCAATCTCTCCAAGGACTTCGGTCGTATCATCGACTATTTCGTGGACCAATACACGATTGGCCGTACGCCCAATCCGTGCATTATGTGTAACAATTGGATCAAATTTGGTCGCTTGTTTGACTATGCTGATAGTGTCAGTGCCGAATTCGTAGCAACTGGCCACTATGCACGTTTGGGAAATGCGGCGGATGAATCCGCACCGGCGTTATGGCGTGGCAGGGATGCGTCGAAGGATCAATCCTATGTGTTGTTTGGAATTCAACGGCGCTACTTGGACCGTATGCTCCTACCGGTGGGAGACTTTCACAAGCACGAGATCCGATCACTTGCTGCCAAGCTTGGCATGCGCGTCGCGGAAAAACGCGATAGCCAGGAGATTTGTTTTGTAACCTCCGGCCAGCACGCAAGTTTTGTGGCGAGTCGACAGTCCGAGGCAACGGCTGGCGAGATTGTGACGACGACGGGTGAAATTGTTGGTCGCCATCAGGGGATAGAGGGCTTCACGATTGGTCAACGCAAGGGGCTCGGCGTTGCCATGGGTGAGCCGTATTTCGTGGTCGAGATTGACCCGCTGGATCGTCGCATCGTCATTGGTAGGCACGCGGACTTGGCCTGCCGCGGTCTTGTCGCAGGAAGAACCAATTGGCTCGTGCCCGCGCCAAAATTGCCCAAGGAATGTCTGGTTCAGATTCGGTATAACAGTCCGCCAGTGGCAGCCAAAGTGCAATACTACCCGCAGGACGATTGTCTGAACGTCGATTTTGACACTTCCTGTTATGGAGTTGCGCCCGGTCAAGCGGTCGTTTGTTATGACGGGGAGCGTGTCATGGGTGGCGGCTGGATCGAATCCACGACGAGATCGTCAAATACCGGTTAACGTGGCCGGTCAGTTAGCATGGCCGTTGGAAATTTCGCACAAGGTTGCAACGTGTGAATGAATCGCGCGAAAAGCGTCAGTCACATGGACAGAAATCGCATGGACAGAAACCACATGGACAAAGACGCTGGCCAAGATTTAGCCTGAGCACACTAATGTTGGTGATGCTCGTCTGCGCGGTTATGGCTACGGCCGGATCGTACCTGGCCCGCGCAGTCAAGTCGGGCACGTCTTTCATGGCTTTTTTCGTCGTGTTTACCTTGGTCGCACCCATCCTGTTGGTGGTGGGACTGAATCTATTTCGGCTGGTGATAACCTGGTTCGATCGCTTGGGGCGTGGCAAATAGTGTGTTCTTGTACCCAACTGCGTTTTTTTGAGCGGACTTCATGTTGGATCGATACGATTCTTCTGTTACAAGTCGGCTCTTTGCCAACGCCTGTGCTAGCTAAATGAGCCTTAGGATCATTGTTGCCTCATGAAGAACTTTGTTCGCGCCACCAAACTCGCGTTCCGCTATCGTTGGACCGTACTCGGCATTCTCTTGTCGTCACTCATTGTGGCAATATTCTGGGGCGCCAATCTCGGCGCGGTCTATCCGATTGTCGAAGTTGTTCTCAAGGGTCGATCCTTACGCGATTGGGTCGATGAGGGTATCGACGAGGCTCAGACCAACATTGTCCAACTCAATAAGGAAATCACGACTCTCAACGCTGACCGTGATGCGCTCGGGGATGCCGCGGGTGACAGCAGTGCGCGTGGGCGAATTGAACGTGAACACTATGCGCAGCATACGCGGTTGACAGCGGAGCAACGGGCACTTGCTTCGTATCAGAGTTTGCAACCTTGGATCCACAGCTACCTGCCAAGTCGTCCATTTCCGACATTAGTGTGGGTCGTTGGTTTCCTCCTTGCCGGCACTTGTCTCAAGGCCGTTTTCTTAACTTCCAACATTGTATTGGTGGAGCGGATCACACAGCTCACCGCGTTTGACTTACGAAAGTTCTTCTATCGCAGCACACTGCGGCTGGAGCTGGACAGCTTTGCCCAAGACAAGACAAGCCAATTGTTGAGCCACTTTACGCACGACATGGATGGAATCACCAGTGGCATGCGGACCGTATTTGGCCGCGCCATGCGTGAGCCGCTCAAAATCATTGTCTGTTTGTCAGGGGCTGCCTGGATATGTTGGCGATTGCTATTGTTTTCCTTGATAGCAACGCCCGTGGCGATGTACTTGATCAATGGCTTTGCAAAAGGGGTCAAGCGCGCGAATCGCCGTGCGATGCAGGATATGTCTCAACTTTACAATCGTATATCCGAATCTTTTCACGGCATCTTGGCCGTCAAGGCCTTTACGATGGAACGCCACGAGCGAGCGCGATTCCACCACGTCGCCAAGAACTATGCGCTGAAAGCTCAGCGAATTGCGACGTACAATTCGCTCACGAAATCCAGCACCGAGATCATGAGTATCGGCGTGGTTTGCTTGGCCCTGCTGGCTGGCAGTTATTTGGCGTTAAATGAAACGGATTTCATCTTCGGCGTTCGCATGAGCAATCGGCCGCTAACCTTCGGATCACTAATGGCATTTTTTGCCTTGCTCGCTGGCGTGAGCGACCCGTTTCGCAAACTGGCGGAAGTATACAATTCGATACAACGTGCCGCGGTAGCGTCGGATCGAGTCTACGCGTTGGCCGATCGACAGCCGCGTATCGCTTCGGCGCCCAACCCACGCTCACTGCCGTTGCCGCTCGCTAGATTGTCCTTTGACAAGATATACTTTCACTATCTGGCCAACTGTCCAGTGCTCAACGATATTGAATTCGAAATCGAGGCCGGTGAGACATTGGCCATCGTCGGGCCAAACGGCTGCGGCAAGAGTTCGTTGATTAGTCTGATTCCACGTTTCTATGATCCAACCGCTGGTGCCGTCCGTTGGAATGGCGAGGATCTACGTGAGTTGCCGCTAAAAGCCATACGTGAGCGGATCGGCTTGGTTTCTCAGCAAGCGATGTTGTTTGATGAGACCGTCTTTGACAACATTCGCTACGGTTCTCCGCAGGCGTCCAATGACCAGGTCGTGGCGGCAGCACGCAGAGCACATGCCCATAAGTTCATCGAGGAGGTATTGCCGCTGGGGGATCAAACCGTCGTTGGC
>CBDUAB010000386.1:0-4850 GCA_965365045.1 uncultured Planctomycetales bacterium | reverse complement strand
AGTCCTGGGGCCGTCGCGACGAGCCGGTTTCTATCGAAGATCGGCATTGCTTGCGATTGGCGGTTGGGACCCATTGATGGGTGAGCTGTACGCCGACATCGACCTCGGCTGCACTCTCGCGCTGTCCGGAGGCACCTGTAAAGTCGTTCCGTCGTGTCAAGTAAAAACGAGTTGGGATGACCGTGTGAGCGTATTCACTTTTGCCGACGGAATCAACGCGCAACGCCTCATTCGCCGCTACCGAGAACTGAGCAATAATCGGCTTTCTTTGGCCGCATTATTAGATTTGGCCAGTCCGAAACCGGCCAACTATCTGCTTGGTCGTCTCGTGGGATGCGCTGTAGGGACGAAGCGCAGGACAGCTAAACCGGCAAAAGGCGCAGCGAGTTTTCTAGAAGAACATGACTCGCGGGCGGCCGGATGATTGGCAATGCACCGATCAATCCACATGCGGCGATGTATCAGCCAAGATGCTCGACTTGTCGGCCCGGATCCTATCAACGCGATCGGGAAAGAACAGCTGCCTCGTGTTACGGAACAACTGGGCGCCCTCGTGGCTGCGCGTACTTGCTTCGACTTTTTCCATCGCACGGACCATGTAGCTGCGACCCACAGTCCAGCGGACTTCCATCACTTTGCCACAGTCCTCGAGCAACTGGTAGACGCGTGCTCGAGTTACGTCCATTTCCGCCGCCTGTTGCCGTACGCTCTTGGCCTCAACACCGATACCCAGACGATCGCGCGCAAGCTGAAACACCGTGTTTCCTGAATCGATCCGTATCTGTCGCAGTAACGGAATCGTTAGTTCATTGGCCACCTCTTCCCGACTCGGCAAGTCCAAGCGACTGGTCAGCGATTGCAGCCATGCCTCGACAGACGGGATGAATCCAGCAACCAATCTGAGGGAAAGATGTGTCTCGCTCGAGGCCTCAGAAAGCAGTTCGTGCACCGCATGAAAGACCTCCAAAACAACGCGAACGCGCTTTTCACCGTGCGTGCGCAACTGCCGAATATCGGCGAGACTGCGGTTCATGTATTCGGCCAGCGGCGTGTCCCAAATCACCGTGGGTAATTGTTGAAGTGACGGCGCCAGTCGCCCTAATTTCTCTTTGCCCAAATGAAAACGGCGCGCCGTTTCGCACCACTGAACCCACAGCGCTTCGGACACCATGGCGGGGTCGAATTTGCACTCTGGAATGGAATCGTCCGTATTTGTATGCTCGATTTCATCCGCCAGCTCCTTGATGCCGTACGGCACCGATGGCGGATCGGAATTCGTTGCTCGGTGAAGCAATTTGACGAGACTACTGATTTTCTTTTGCCCAATTCCACGCGTAGCCGTCAGTTCACTAAAGGGTGTGGAAAGTAGTTCACCGACCGATCGTCCTAAGAATGCCAACGGCAGCCGTCGATCATTTGGCAACGCCCAGTATGCTAGCGGCTTATCAAGGCGGTCCGAAAACTCATCGGTCGAAAGAGTTTTCTTGACGGTTTCAAAGCTGCTGATAAGTTTATGTTCTTCTGCCGAATTCGGTTGAGCCATCATATGGTCTTCCTGTAGTTTTCTGCAGTTCACCCAGTGCTTGCGGAGGTCGCTCCCCTGAGATGCGTTGCGTCACCCGAGAATTCGCCAAACGGACCGAATTCGACGGAAACGAACACAATGGATGCGGCCGCAGCCCCAGAATTTACACCCCTAAAAAGCGATTCTTTCCGCGTAATCCAATTTATAGCTAGATTCTACTCAGTACGGAATAAAGAAGGAAGTAGCCAAATCCTAACTTTTTTCTCTGATTTTCCGAAAAACAGCCCCACCAAAGGATTTAAGCCCAGATCACCGATTCTGGGATATTGGGGTGATTCTGCGATGTCGCCCGGCGATGGTCGCGCCTTTGGGGGCAGGAACGCACTTTCTTCAATAGCCCGACGCGCGAGCGGGCTAACGTGTGTTTTTGCAAAGGGCGTTTCCGCACCCTCCCGCCTCGGACACTGATGGAATCTACGAGCCAGCTCGTTCGGCAGCGTCGAAACCACTTTCCTTGTGCGAGCCATCGCAGAATGGCTTGTTCTTGGAGGTGCCGCAGCGGCACAGGGCGATGGCAGGTTTTGACGGATCAATGGGGAATTCGTTGCCATCGGCATCAACTAGTTTGACCGAACCTTCCACGACAAGCGGACCATTATCCCGTAAACGAATTCGTGTGTCCGTCATGAACTCTTCCTTTAGCTGCGAATAAGAGAAACCACAACTGAATTGCAGCAGCTAGTGTAGCCCAGAAAGAAATTGCTCGCGAGTCTACTTGGTCAACGCCGCTGTCCCATTACGGTCGGGCAGGTTCCTCGGAAGAACTCTGTTCAAGTGTTTCGCTCGAGTTAGATGTGCGCACCACAAACAGAACGCGCAGCGGTGTTTCAGCGTCACCGGTAATGCGGCCAAGGTTTTCTTCGACGGCTTCGGCCCTAAAAAGGCGTTGTTGTGCCGGCTCATTACTTGGGGCAGCAAATCTCCTGGCCTGTCGTTGAACCTGCGGATCGGGTTCAGGAATTTGGTTGGCATCTAGATCGGAATCACTGTTCGTGCCGTTCTTTTTTAAAGCCTTTCGTTGTTCAAAAAGCCTGGGCGTGCTTTTGGCCGTTCGCCCATCGACAGCAGCGGCGTCTGGCGCCGGCGCGGAATCACTCGCTGCCAACTGTCGTTGCTCGCCCCGTCCTTTCCTCTCCGGCTCCGGCGACCCCTCATCCGCTAGCTCATACCAGAACCCGCCAGCGCTGACATCGGGGATTGCCCATGTCGTTCCGGCTGTCTTCCCCGATGCCGATTCAATCCGTAGGCCGGACTGATTCAAGTCACGCAATAATGCCAGGATGCGCTGTCGACTTGCCTCGACCACGACATACTGCTCCGGCTCGCGCGCCTGCTCTGGCGCTAGAGTAGCCGTGTCTTGTTCGACCGCGCCAGGCACTCTCGCCCGTCGAAAGCGGTCGCCAGATTTCTGACGGAGGTCTCCGTCGTCCCGACCGCCAACACCACGTGACGGAGCGGGTGCCGCCTTTGACGCCGCAGCGGCTTGCCTGGGAGCGCTAATGGTTTCACCGGAAATCGGCGCATGCCGTTTGTCTGGCGAGGCCAATGATGGTGATGTGAGTGATGTCGTCGATTTGTTATCACGTTTCGAGTTGATAGAGGTGTCGATTGAAACAATTCCCTGACGCTCGAGTGCTGCCCGAAGTTGAAAGTCGTCGACGTTGGTGGCTGTTACGACGTAGTCATATTGGTCACGACTAAGATTACCGCTGGATTCGCTGATTTTGTCGGCAATTTCGTCAATTCCGAAGGAGCGCCCAACCCTATCCAAGCCTGATGCCTTTTGCCTGATTTGACCCTCTTTCCCTTCCGCCCCAACGGCGCCGAGTGCTTCCGGGCGGTCTGCCTCGCGTTTGAAGAACGATTCAGTGGAATAGGCGTCGGAAAATTTCTCGGCGTCAACCACAACGTTCTCTTCCACGAGACTTTCCGGTTCGGAAGCTGCTATTCCGAAATCCGACTTGTCGTCCATTGAAGCGCTTACCCGTGGTATAGGTTGATCGTCATCGGATACGGTTGATCGTGTCGCCAAACCAGTCGTGGGTCCTTGCAGCGCGGGGATGAACAGCGCAAACACAACACCCGCGGCCAAGCTGGCCAATGCCCACGGTAAGATGCGTACGAGCAAACGCCTTGGTGTTGGTTTTGAGACGTCAGGCGATCGCTCCGCTGTTGCCGATTCCTGTGTTGCACGCCTGGTTTCGATCACGTTCACAATGCGCTTGGCAAAGTCATCATCAAGTCGATGTCGCGGAAGCTTCTGCACCGCTTCGCGCAGCGCTAGATAATCGTCGTAGCGTCGCCGGTACACGTCATCCGTTTCGAGTCGCTGCTCGACCAGTCTCCGTTCAGCGTCGGACAACTCGTCGTCCAGGAAGGCGCTCAGTAGTTCGTCGGTTGGTTCCACGTTATTTAAGCCCAATGTAATTATGACGACTGCTGTTGCAGCACATGTCGCAGGCGTTCGCGTAATTGCGAACGGGCGCGATGCAATCGACTGCGGACGGTACCGACCGGTAAGTCGAGGACATCGGATATGGTTTCGTAGTCGTGTCCTTCCATTTCCCGTAAAACTAAAATCGACCGATGTTCAGTCGTCAATTCGGCCAAGGCCGCATGCAATTGATCGGCACGTTCGGCACGTTCGATAGCCGTGGCCGCGGGTTCCGTCCGATCCATTGGTTCGTCGCCACCAAAGTCGCGGCCGACGTCAAGAGAAACCTCTGGTCGCTTGCGTCGACGACGGCTGGCCAAAATGTTAAATGCGATACGATAGAGCCAGGTATAAAAAGCGCTTTTTCCAGCAAACGTGTCCAGCTTGATGAATGCTTGCACAAACGCTTCTTGACTAACGTCCTCTGCCTCTTCGCGCGAACCGGCAATATGCACCAGCGTATTGAATAGACGATCTTGGTGCTTGGACACCATCTGCCCGAATGCATCCGTGCACCCGGCCAAAGTCTCGTTAATGAGCTGGGCGTCGTCTCTCACATCTGCTCCAGGATTTCAGACGCACATCGGTGGGAGAAAGTTCCCCATCTTTTACGGATCATAGCGGATTTAGGTTCGCCGCCCCAGCCGATCTTACCCCCCGATGGATTGATGTTTCTGTTGCGCCGACGATCTCTGATTGACCGTTCGCGATTCTGCGACACGTGATGTGAATGACTAATGTCTAATGACTAGGGAATGACGAATGACGAATGCCAAATCGCACGTACAGAGGCGAAAACAAGAGGATTCGAGCCATGACCATTTTGTCCGG
>CBDUAB010000385.1:0-4851 GCA_965365045.1 uncultured Planctomycetales bacterium | reverse complement strand
AATGACGGTCTCTGGGATGTTGGTTTCACCGTCGATTTGAATAACAGCCTCGCCGAGGCGGGTGTGGATGGGACAATCACCAAGGCGATTTTCCGCTTCGACAATTCGCTCAGCGCAACCGCTGCCGACGCAAGCAGCATTGCATTCATCAAGAAAAAGCAGATTGGCGGCGTGAAGGTTATGGTTCCGGAACCAAGCACTATGCTGACGCTGCTGATGGGGTTGATTGGCTTGTTCGGATGCCGTCGTCGCTAAATCAGCAAGTTTGATTATGGGTAGAGTTCCGTTTTCGCGCACATCGGCGGTCACGACCACACAAAGATTTCGTGGCTATCGGCGCTGTAACCAATGAACGTCGCCAGCACGATTCTTGGTAACTCACCCGCAAGGCCAGGAACTTCGTGAATTGACCGCGTGTTGAAGAAATAGAGGTCGCCGGGCTCTAACTGAACCTCGACATTTTCGACCCCGTTTTCGCGAGCGTATTCGTGGAACGTGTCGGCCGTCAAATGCGGGTCCAGTGCCGGCTGCCACAGGCAGCGATGTAATTTGCACTGAGCGGTACGGTCGTGCAACTGTGTGTTTTGTAGCACCAAGACGCCGGCAAACTGGTGTTGGAATTTGTACACGGCATAGTCGGCGCGCTTTTCCCGCAAGCGAACGGAGTCGAAATGGGGCTTGTAAGTGTAACCCCCGTAGTGCGCCCTAATGATCGCGGGGCAATATCGCCGGCCATCCGGTTCATGAGCCGTCACTACTTTCTTGTTGCGCGATAATTGCTCCAGGCAATCGTAGAGAATTCCAATCGGATTAGCGTTGCCGTCACTCGTGCCGTCAGCCGTCCCGTTTCCGAATAACTGCTCAAACAGCGCATGTGATTCGGCCGAGTGCGCAAAGAATGCCTCCTTGTCCGATCCGCGATAACCTAGGCTCGAACCGATATCGATGCGAGTATGGCCGGTTTCCTTTTTGACCTGCCAGGCGCGTTTCGGGACCGAGTTCATTCCTTCGCGGTAATATCCTTCGGGAATCGACGAAGCGACGAACTTCGCCGGTATCGGTCTGCGCGGATCATACAAGAGTTCTTCGTCGACGAGCCGCTCGACGAGTTTTTGACAAGAAGTTGCAGCATAAGCATTTCGCAGCACGATAGCCGGAATTGTTCCCGCGGCCAACTCGTCAAGCGGGAATTCGCATTGCGTCAGGACCGCGGCTACGTTCGGCTCAATGATTTTCCATTCCGTCTGCGTAGTCACACTTTTCCTCGCTCTTATTGACCTTTGTTTTCGCTTCAACTATCTCGTTCAGCCGTGCATGCAATTCCTTAAGTTCCAATGGTTTGGACATGTGTTTATCCATGCCCGCTTGTAGGCAACGTTCGCGGTCGCCCGCCATCGCGTGCGCTGTCAATGCGATAATGGGAATACGGTTTCCCGAGGTCTTCTCGTGTTCGCGAATCGCTTTGGTCGCGTCGATGCCGTCCATAACAGGCATCTGCACATCCATCAGCACCACGTCAAATTGCTGCCTGGCTGCCAAGTCCACGGCAATTTCACCGTTTTCCGCTACGACGACCGCGTGTCCGCCTTCTTCCAACAGTGCAACTGCCAGCTTTTGGTTGACCATACTGTCTTCGGCCAACAATACTCGCATTCCACCCGACGAAGGACCCAGGCTAGAACTGTGAACCTTCTCACTGTTCGCATTGTCGGAAGCTAAGGTGTTGTCGAGATCTGAAACCCCGTCGAGATCCGAAACCCTGTCGAGATCTGAAACCCCGTCGAGATCTGACGAGCGCCCAGACAAAACACGCAACAGCCAACCGGCGAATCCAGACCACTTGGAAGTCGTCATGCGTTTGCTCCAATCGTTGGCCGTCCGAGCGAGGAGAGCTTGCCGACTATTCTACCGCCACACGCGAACACGCGAAACTGCAAGCTAGTGGTCCGTCACAGCTTAGAGTTCAGGTTGAATCCATTAGCCGTTTTGGCGATAGCCACGGTTTTTGTCGTGCGAACCGGGGCTATCGCCCAAGCGGCTAACCCGAAAATTAAGCTGTGACGGAATACTAGGGCAGACAGCCACGTCAATGGAAATACCGTCGTCACATCTGCCGTGAGTGCAGGAACGCACGTTTGGAGTTTGCTCCATAGTATTGTTGTTTTATGCTGGCAAAATATCCACTTTGACATGAAATACTGATTCGCGCGATAGCGTTTGATAACGTACCGGGAACAAGAAAATGAAACCCAAGGTCCACATCGACGGTCATAATGGCTCGACAGGCCTCAAAATGTATGAATTGCTGGCCAAACGCGACGACCTGACTCTGAGCACACTTCCCGACGAAGTGCGCAAAGATCCAGATGCCCGCCGAGCTGCCTTGCGGCATTGCGATCTCGCCATCCTCTGTTTGCCCGATAGTGCCGCCAAGCAAGCCGTCGATTGGCTGGAGGGCTCGGACACGCGTGTGATTGACGCGAGTTCGGCCCATCGCGTCAGCCCTGGCTGGACTTACGGAATCCCAGAACTACCGGGACACCGTGAATCCATTCGCGACGCGCAGCGAGTCTCGAATCCCGGCTGCTATCCGACAACCGTTATCTTATTTATTCGACCGCTCGTCGATGCCGGACTCGTCGCGCCGGATGCACCGATCGTTGTCCATGCGCTGTCCGGTTATTCGGGCGGGGGTCGTCCCTTGATAGAACACTGGGAAGAGTCGAATAACGGCCTGAATTCACTGCCGTTCGAAGCACCTTATACTCTTGACCGCGTACACAAACACATTCCGGAGATGAAACAATACAGTCGCTTGACAACGGATCCACAATTCGTGCCCGCGGTCGGTCCATTTCGCCGCGGCATGCGTGTGCAGATTCCATTGCACAGGAATCTGCTGGGTGATTCTGACGCAGACGCCGTTTGGAATGCCCTCCGTGAACGATATCGCGACGAGACGTTTGTCACCGTCGCTCCTTTCGGGGGACCACCTGAACAAAATGAATTCAGCTTTGATCCTCAACTCTGCAACAACACAAATCGCGTTGAGCTAACAGTTCTGCCTCATCCGTCGGGCCACGTGCTGCTGATGGCGATCTTGGATAACCTTGGCAAGGGAGCCTCCGGCGCGGCCGTGCAGAATCTCAACCTGATGCTCGGTTTCGATGAGGCGAAGGGTTTGACGGTCTAGTGTTCAGAATGGGTTTGAAACGAATCCTACTGTTCTTTCACGCAATACAGGTGCGACTTGCTACGCAAGATCAATTCGCTTCCCACCACGGCCGGTGACGCCATGTAGCCATCTCCAAGTTTACTCTCCGCCAGCAGCTCGAATTCCCGACCGGGCTTGAGCACCAAAACGCGTCCTTCAGTATCAAAAAAGTACATGCGTCCAGCGGCCAGTATCGGCGACGCGGCAAAATCACCACCCGCTCGATACTGCCAGACGTTTTGACCGGTTGTTGCAACCAGGCAAGAAATCACGCCGCCGTCGCTGACCATGTAGAGCAATCCATCATCAAACAGCTGCGAAGATTTCCTTGCCACACTCTTGCGGCTGCTCCATGCCACATGTGTGTCGGTAACATCGCCGTGTCCGTCCGGCCGCACGGCAATCATTTTCCCCATCCCATTCGTGAGGAAGACTAAACCGGCGCCGTATAGTGGTCGCGCGGACGCATTCATGCCTTCGTGGTACACGCGCCACAGCATCTCACCCGTAGCCGGCGCGTAGGCGATGGTTGCCACGGCAGACGGAGATATGAGTTGCTCGACACCATCCACGGTAATGATTTGGGCCGTACAGTACGCCTTCTTGAGATCTCCGTTTTCCGTGCCGTAGTCGATGTCACGTTTCTGGTTCCACACGGTTTCTCCGGTTAGCTTGTCCAAAGCGACGACGTACTGGATATCAAATCCATCGAATGCCACTATGAGCTTGCCCTGGTGCAGGACGGGAGAAGACGCCGGCCCGCGGAAATGATTACACGGCAAGTCGCGCCGTTGCCAGAGAGTCGCGGCCGTGCGCGTATCAAGACAGATCGTTCCGTACTTGCCAAAATGGGCATAGACGCGGCCTTCCTCAACGACGGGCGTCGGTGTCGCGTAGCTGTTGAGCGGGTGGCAAAAGTCGGGATTATCATTTTCGAATACCAACAAGTCATGAACGACAGATCCGTCACGACGATCAACGCACATGACGTACATGTTTTTGCCATCGGCTGTCGCTGTTGTCAGCCAAATCTGGTCTCTCCAAACGACCGGCGACGACCAACCCCGGTCGTGAATCGCCGTTTTCCACTGCACGCAGGTGTCGTCGATATGGAGTGGCAAATTTGCATCATCGACCCGACCGTTCCCGTGCGGGCCGCGATACTCGGGCCAGTTTTCGCCAGCCACAAGCGCTGCAGGCGACAGCATGGCCGCCACAACGAAAACGAGTCTGTATAGGATATGCAAGAGAGAAAGTGTCTTCATCGAGTGGTTCCGCCGTTGGGACTAAATTGAGGTATTTTTTCCGTCTGCAACCGCTACAACAGGTAAATTATGAAGGTAAAGTCGCTTCGTACATAGATGCGAGTTGTTCCGGATCGTAACGGTATCTACAATATCGTAAGACTTGACTATCTTACCAGTCATTACCCCACCTAACCGGACAAGGCTCGATCACGTCCCCAAACCGTTGGGCGACGCCCTGCCAGCGAGCTGATAAAGACATAGGCGTGTTTTTTCGCGCTTACGGCAATGGGCCGTGATTTCGTCGGCTGCCAAATCCTCGTACGAGGCTACATCTGCTATGAGCACGGTGATTCAACCACGACCCGATCTCCAACGACGCGTGGACGAAGG
>CBDUAB010000384.1:0-4860 GCA_965365045.1 uncultured Planctomycetales bacterium | reverse complement strand
ACTGTCCACCTCCCTTGGGCCGCATCCGCCACGGTCCGCGTAAGCACGTCCATTGGGGGATTTCCTTGGGGAATTGACCCGCCGATTCCGTGATTACCGGCCTCAATCCTGCGGAATCATTGTGCTAGGTTCGCAGTGTCGCAATCATAACTCGCTGCGCCCAGCGTCCATTACGTGGTGATTTGTTGGCATTTTCTCACCCACAGCCGCGATTTCTTGGTTCCGACCGCTCATCACGCCTTCGGGGGTGCAAAAGAGTTGCACGGATATGCAACTAATTTGCAGTTTGCGATAGGCCGTGCCATCAGTAATCTTGTCCGCACTTGGTTCATTACTTGCCTGCCTATCAAGGTGTCGATGTGCCTATCAAGGTGTCGATGTGCCTACAAGGTGTCGACGGCGGCCATTTCCGTTAGGCTCGTATCAATCGAACACGGTTAAAGGAGGGCGTCGCAATGTTGGTCCTTGGTCGAAAACCCGGAGAGTCTATTCAAATCGATTCGAACATCCGAGTTGTCGTTGTTTCCGCCGCGAATGGACGCGTGAAACTTGGAATTGATGCGCCGGATCATGTCCGCATCCTGCGGGCCGAACTAAGAGATTGCGCGGCGGCCAACGTTGGAAATGATCAGGCAGAATTCATGACACGGGATGGCGCCACGCTGGTGGCGCCTCGTTAATCCGTTAATGCCGTGCAGGCGCGAGACAAGTCGGTTCACGTGTCACCAGCAAAACAAGCAATGCTATGTTGACCTCGACATGATCCGCCGTCACGATGAGAATGAACAAAATGAGGCAGATCGCGATTGCTGGCACCCAGCCCCCGCCAGTCGTGGTGCCTTTGCTTCGTTTCTCTTGCTGAGCCTCCGTCGGTCCGCTGTCGTTTCTTCGACACAGGTCGGAATACATGTCAGACAATGAACAAGACGACGATTTGCCGATCCCCGTCGACGCGGGAACATCGGACGTGAACCTGCCGTTGAGCGTCCGCGATCCGAACATTTGCCACAACGTAATGGAGTCACTGCCGGATGGAATCATTCTTGTTGACGAGACACGACGGATTGTGGCTGCCAACATCGCAACTGCAGACCTCTTTGGTTATTCGCGGGATGAACTAATATCACAACCGGTTGAGAAATTGGTGCCGGTTGCCTATCGCCAACGCTATGTCGAACAATTTGTGGCATTTTTTGCTAACCCCGTTCAGCGCTCACTTGCAGGAGGTGATCTTAACGCTCTGCAAAAGGATGGCGGTGAGATTACTGTCTCAATCAGGCTGGGACCAATACGTTCAGGCGATCAATTGTTGGCCTGTGCCGTTATCCGGGACGTCTCTCAAACCAAACGTGTCGAGAGGGCCTTACATGATGCCGAAGCCCAAGTGAGGTTGCTGCTCGATTCGACCGACGAAGCGATTTACGGCCTCGACATGAACGGAAATGCCACGTTTTGCAATCGCGCGTGTGTGGAGACGCTGGGATACGAAAATCCAGAGGACCTGCTGGGCAAGAATATGCACGAACTGATTCATCACACCCGACGCGACGGATCGGCGTATCCGGTGGAAGAGTGCAAGATCTATCACGCGTTTCGTCTAGGAGCGGGGACTCACGTCGATGACGAAGTACTCTGGAAGGCTGATGGAAGCAGCTTTCCCGCGGAGTATCGATCGCTTCCCATCCATCGCGGCGGCCAACTCGTTGGTTCGGTCGTTACGTTTCTTGACGTTACCGAGCGAAAACGTGTTGAAGACGAACTGCGCAAGAAGCAAGCGGAACTGACGCACGTGGCACGGCTGAGCATGCTTGGCGAGATGGCCGCTGGATTGGCCCACGAGTTGAACCAACCGCTAACTGCTGTTTCGGCGCTGGCGGAGGGAGCGCTGTTGCGATTGGAACGCGGCAAGTTGCCTCAAACTGAATTTGTTTCGATCTGCAAGCGAATCGCCGGGGACGCACAGCGCGCCGGCGACATCATCCGTCGACTCCGCGACTTTGTGCAAAAGCGCAAGACAGATTACCGTCAAGTATGCGTCAACCATCTCGTTCGTGAAGTTATCACTTTCATCGAGTCGGACATGCGACACGAGAACATATCGATCCGGTGCAGAACGCAAGACGATTTGTGGGACGTAGAAGCCGATCCGATTGAGATTCAGCAGGTTGTCGTGAATCTCGTCCGAAATGCGGGTGATGCCCTGGCGAAAGGTGATTGTCGCCAGCGTGAGATTGTCATCGAAACTCGCAACAAAGACAGAAGCGACGTGGAAATCGTCGTTTCAGATTCCGGGCCTGGCATTTCGCGAGAGGTGGCGGATCGCGTGTTCGAGCCGTTTTACACTTCCAAGAGTGACGGTTTGGGCATCGGGCTTGGGATTTGCAAATCCATTATCGAGACACACGGTGGAAGGATCTGGGTTGGGCGATCGTCCATGGGAGGTGCTAGCGTCCATTTCGAATTGCCAGCACAGCTGCAGCAGGCTGAAGCGTATGCAATCTGAACCAACCGTAATCCTTGTAGATGACGACCAGAGCGTCCGAGAATGCCTCCAATGGCTAATCGAGTCAGTCGACCTGCGCGTCGTCACCTACGGCTCGGCAGCCGAGTTCATCGAGTCGTTTGACCCTCTCACGCCGGGATGCCTAGTCCTTGACGTTCGCATGCCGGGAATGAGTGGGCTGGAACTTCAGGAAAACCTGGCGGCGCATCGTTGTGGTCTGCCGGTCATCATCATCACGGGACATGCCGACGTACCGATGAGCGTCCGTGCATTTGAAAGTGGCGCCTTTGCCTTTTTGGAAAAGCCCGTCAATCAGCAACTCCTCTTGGAAAAGATATCTAAGGCGATTGAGCAAGACAGGGCTAATCGGCAGGCGATTCCCGCCGACGTTGACCAGCGCATTGCGCGACTGACCCCTCGCGAACGCGAAGTCATGGACTTGCTGGTGGCGGGTCATCCTATGAAGCACGTTGCCAGCAAACTTCAGATTAGTGTGCCCACCTGTTCCAAGCATCGTGCCAAGGTGCTGGAAAAGTTAGAGGTCGACAACGACGTACGACTCGCCCTGTGTGTTCGCGGTGGGACAACGCGCTCGCACCCAAAGTGAATTGCTTCGACCGCGACTGCAACAAGATACGTTTCTCGGCAATAAGGCGAGCGGCAGATACAACGGTACCCTCTCCGCCACCCGCGCAGCGGAATAGCGGGAAAGGGTGAGGGGTGGTAAATTCTCATCTGCCGCTCGCCTAAAATGTTGTAATCTCGTTCGCATGAGTTATCTTGAACGGGTGTAGGAACGCACTTTCATCGGGCTACCGTGCAATTCTGCGAAGTGCGTTCCTCGACCCATCTTGAACAGCGCCTTGAATTGACGTGGACAAGCGGCATAGCTTCGCGGAAAAAAACAAACGGAAGACGAAGGAGAACAGTAATGGCTGGCGGTCAGATGTCGAAGATTATGTGGAGGCTCTGTATCTCGTTGGTTGGTCCTTTGGCCGTGGTGTATCTTCACGCTGCTCAGGTGTCTGGGCAAAGCATAGCGACCTACAATCTCACGGTGACCAATTCTTGGAGCCAAGCAAGTCATGAAAGCTGGGCGCCCCGCTTCAGCTCTGTCTCAGGACCACACTTTTCGCACCTTGGCGGCGGAACGCACAATAGCAGTTTGTCGATCTGGCAGGATGGAGGGCTTTCCAGCCCAGGCATGATCTTCATGCAAGAGACGGGTTGGATCGATCATTCCAACCCCGCCACCGTGGACCTTAAATCAGAATTTGATACGCACATTGCCGATGGTAGCGCATATTCTTTCCTTAACTACCCGAGGCATTTTTCTCCGTTAGAATCTCCGGTGACGGTGAGCTTGGATGTCAGCTCGACACACCCGCTGGTTACGTTGGTATCGATGCTGGGGCCGAGCCCGGACTGGTTCATTGGTGTCTCCGGGCTGAATATGCGCGACGGAGGTGATTGGCTCGACACGATCACGGTTGATCTCTTTACGTACAACGGGGGAAGTCGCAGTAATGACGAAACGTTTCTGTGCTGCGAGAACGGACCGCTTGAATCGCCCCAAAAGGCTATTACGCTTTTTACCGATACACCGGACGTCAACGATCCGTTACGCACCGCGCTGACCGGCGCTCAAATCGGGACTTTCACGTTTGATTTGCAAAGCGTCCAAATCCCCGAACCTTCCTCGCTGGCCCTCTGCGGACTGGCCGTCCTCGGCATGCTCGGTTGGCGCCGACGTCTGCATGCTGCCTAAGACCGTCCGTGGAAGCAAGGCAACCCATCATGAACATGTGTGTCGTCCGATCGTTGTGGAGATTTCTTGCGAGGATCACTTTTTCTTACAAAGGAGGCATGGGACCGGCGATGAAAACAACTGGGATAGGATGGACCGTTGCGGTTGCGACCGTGACGTGCCTCGCATCGATTCAGCCCGCAAGATCCGCCTTCGTTCCGACCCGATATGAGGCGCGATGGACGTCGACGCCGCCGGTTGTGGACGGCCAATTGAACGACGCAGTCTGGGCTGAGGCGGAGACGATCGATAAGTTTTTTGCGTACAAGAGCGGTGGAAGTCCGGCGGCCGCTGACGCTTCCGCGCGTCTCTTGTGGGACAGCGATCGGTTGTACGTCGCGTTCGAGGTTACGGACGTGGATATCCGATCTTCGTGTGGCCTGGCCGGTGAGTGTGGGCCGGACGCGAGACTGTGGTTTGGGGACGTGATTGAATTGTTTGTCCGAGAATCAACGAGCTCGCCGCTATACTATGAATTCCAATGGAGTCCGATTGGCGATGAGTTCGATGCCCGGTTTGACTTCCGTGGTGGTGGTCCCGGTAGCGCATG
>CBDUAB010000383.1:0-4865 GCA_965365045.1 uncultured Planctomycetales bacterium | reverse complement strand
CGTCGGGCTCGGCGTGGTCGCGACGTCCGTGCACGGGCGATTCGAGGTTGAGGCGAAACGCGGGTATCGCGAGCCGATGTGCGTCTACACACTCGTTGCGCTCGAGTCGGGCAATCGCAAGAGCTCGGTGTTCGCGAGGCTGACGAGACCGCTCGTCGAGTGGGAGAGGGACAAGCGGAAGGAGGTCGAGCCGATCGTCAACGACAAGGAGACGTCGCTCGAACTGGCCGAGGATGAAGTGTTTCTACTGCAGCCGACGCGAGTCGTTCCGCGTAAGTGCATCGAACGATCGATTGAGTTTGCATGTTGGCTGGGGCGCCCGGCGAGCCTTGTCGTCTCTCACGGCATGGGTGACGAAGGGGACGAATACGCTCAATACCTGGCACGCCTGGCCAACACGATGGACGTCCGTCTGATCTTTGCGTCGGACGTATTCGAGTATGCAGCAGAGATGCGCAGTGACGGCCGCAAGGTATACAGCTTGGCGGACGCGTACCTAGCCAGCGACCTAGTGACATATCCATCTCGCGTGGAGGGTTTTGGAAATGCATTTCTAGAAGCCATCTACTATCGCCGGCCCCTCATCATCAGCGGCTACGATATTTTTCGTACGGACATTGCACCGAAGGGGTTTCGCGTGATCGATATGGACGGATTCTTGACCGAACAGTCTCTTCAGGAGGCGCGCGAAATGCTCGACAATCCGCAGCTCGTGGACGAAATCACGGAACACAATTATGAGTTGGCACGGCGCTATTACTCGCTACACGTGCTGCGCGATCACGTGGCGACGCTGTTGCACCATCATTTCCCGGATCTGTGAGTGACCGCTCGCCTTAAAATCAACAGCCCCCAAGCTCGCGTGGTGGCCAAAGCAAACAACCCGTGCGCATCGGCTTAGGTCCGTGGCGCCGACCACCCAGAAAACACTTTATCAATTATGTTCGTCTGCAAAGGCTGTTCTGCCTCGGACGCGTCAACAAGGTCGTTTCCACGCGAAGCAGCTACGTTTCTCACCATCGATCGAGAAACAGATCGAAGCTGGATTTCGCTTTGCACGTTTTGCCACTCGACAGGCACTAGGCGGCCGCGTTCAAACACCTTGTCAGTAGCTTCCGTGGCCAGGCGTTCTGAATTGAAATCGTGGTGAAATGATGAGCGCGCAACGTCCTGCCAAACTGCTACCGCGGAAGTAGCGGCCGGCGCCCTGGGTGTACGCACGATGTCGGCTGGCGGTGATGCGGCTGCCACACCCGATTCAAATCGGTTGTCATTCCAGATATTAAAATCGGACACATCGACTTGGCCGTCGATATTGAAGTCGCCGTTGCACCAGCCACCCACGAGTGTGAATCGATTGCTTGACCAGATATCGAAATCCAGGCCGTCAACCGTGCCGTCCAGATTCGCGTCGCCCGGACGATAGATTTCGCCCGAGCCCGAATTAGCGCGGCTTGCCAGGACAAACCACAACAACAGATCATTTTCGTCGAGTAGTCCGTCCGCGGATACGTCGAAGGAGAGGTCTTCGCCTGTCACCATCGCGCTGGTGAGCGCGTTGAGATCTACGCAACTCAATTCGCCGTCATCGTTGAAATCGCCATCGAGTACAGCCACATCGAATTCCGAGAGGTACTCACCCAGTCCCGACTCCGCGGCGATTCCCACTTGAACATTGACGGTTTCCGTAGAGGTCAACACGATCCCCATATCGGGCAGGTCAATCCTTTCGACGAAGCCAGGCAGCGGCGCAGCCGACGGATCGGTGAAGGAGAACAGTGTCTGGAGGGTGTTTTCCGGTTGCGACTGCGGATGATTCAGCGGCGTGGCGACGCGAATGAGAACCGGCCGCCCAACGGGAAGGCTCACAAGATAGGCGTCGCTTGGATCCGTCGCGATGTCCAGATAACCCAATGCAAACGACGAAGCATCAATCAGCCGCTGATCTTGGGCATCTTCATTCGGTTCAATTCCGAACGTCATCGACGGCGTAATCATGACACCATACTCACCAGGATCCGCGGAGCCAATACGCACGGTGTAAATGTTGTCGCCCAAATCTGGCACGATATAGTCGAGGATCGCCATGTCAAATCCTTCGGCAGGCGATGCCAATGGCATTGGCGTGCCAATGGCTGCTACGCTGCCAGTGGGATCGACCAGTTCCAGCAGCACTTCGGGCAACTCGGTTCCGCCGATTGCCGCCAACACAACATCGACAGACTGGCCAACATGCTCAGACAAATCGATGGTGTACGCATCGGTATCAGCAATCAGTATCTCATCCGCAAGAATGGAAATGTCGTCGACATACCACCCTTCGTCGTTGCGGGCGACACTATTACCCGTGTCGAATGTGAAACGGAGTTTGATACTTGATCCAGCAAACGCAGTCAGGTCCGCCGTCGCGGTGCGCCACTGCCCTTCTGTATTCCCCGTTAGCGATCCGTCCTCCGTGCTAAGTATGGTGACGAACCCGCTGCCATCATCCACGTCGACTTGCCCGACATCATCTCGCGATGGTTGCCCATTTCCACGGTCGGAAAGATACTGAAACGACAAGATAATATTTGGCGACATTGGCAAGTCCATGCTGGGTGACTCTACCGCTCCAGAATTGGGGCTGCCGGTATCGATATTGCCGCCTCCGGTGCTATTCTCGTTTTTACCGTAATACAAGCTGTTGGGAGGAGTATGGTTTGGGTTGCCATCTTGAGATCGACCGGTGGAGATATGCCAAAGTCCACCGCCTCGTTCGTAATCGTTATCGATCACAAACCCGCCGAGGCCACTGGCAAAATCTTCGGATAATACCACCTCGTCGCTGAGCATTGGCGTTGCATCCCCGACGACGCTGACAAGACCCGAACCGACCGGCAACAGAAAATCGTCCAGTGGTAACACTGAGTTGGCATCAATGTCTCCACCTGCCGCCTCGACAACCGTGTTGAGGAAGACGTCCATTGTGTAATCCGTGGCGGCTGTCCCAGTTATGTCAAGGTTCACGATACCGTCGGAATCAGTGGTCGTTACATAGGCAGCGGCTTGGCCCGACGCCGGAGCGGAATTCCCATTGATTAACAAAATGGAATTGGGATTAATAGGCGTCGCGATTGCCGTCACGATTTCACCCGCTTCGGCAAACACCTCGTAGCGATGTAAATTCCGCGTACCAAGATTTGAGGTGATGCTTTGCTTGGCGACATGACTGCCCAAAGGATCCAATCGGACGAAATCCGTCAAAGTTTGAACGGTGATGTCCACATTGAAATCCACGAACCAATCGCCTCCAGAAACACCGTTCCCCGACGGCGTTCCGTCCAGGCTGCCTGGCTGCGGCTCACCGTCAAGATCATTGCCGACGATGTCTTCGAATGCGCCGGTTCCAGACACAAAACGCAACACATACTCGGTTTGTCCGAGATCGGCGAAGTGCGCGCTAATTGAGTTCGTAGCGGGATCAAATTCTAGCGATTCTGGAAAAGTATCTTCTCCAGTTACCGTATCGGTGAGCATAACATCATCGGTACCCGGCGTTCTTAGGCCTTTCCGCGCACTTGATAACGTGAACAGCGACTCGTCAAACTCAACCGTCACCGTAAGCGGACCGGGCTCAAAAACTCCACCAGGTGGAAACGGCTGCCCGTTCCACGAAGTACCAATGATTCGCGGCCCAGTTTGGTCGAGAATGAATGAGCTGCCATGGGCGACGTTGCCGATTCCGTTCAGATCCATCACACTGTCCTGCGCCATTTCCACGGCATAGTCACCGTCACCCGCTTCCACGGCTGGATCAATCAGAAACTCAAAGGTCCGGCCGTCGAGAATTGTCATGGACAAGGCGGACTGGCCACCGATGAGCACGTCGTCGCTAGAGATCGAATCAAGTCGGATTTCTTCGGAAAACTCGAGGGTAACGCTCGCAGGAAAGGCGTTGACGTGGAGGCCGTCTATGGGAATGGCCTCGACGACCCGAGGTGCCGCATTTTCGCTCGTTACGCCATCTACATCCAGGAAGTACGCCCCCTGAATGTCGTTTTCGCTGTAAACACGAACGCGATAATCGCCAGATTCTGTCGCGTCGTGAATGACTTGCGCCTCCGGACTGCCATCCATGGTGCCGTCGGACGCGATCAATACGCCGTCTGGGCCAAAGAGATCAATTGCCACCTCGAGCGAATTGGCCGGCTCTTCCGTATCGGTTCCTTGCGCGACTGCGGAAACGATGAGCTGGCTTCCCGCGTCCACGGTTAACGAATACCAGTCATCGTCCAGGATGTCCGCGATGGTAAACTCCGCAATCCATGTACTCCACAGAGGATTCTCGGGTAACTCCAAGATGATTTCATTGGCAACCCAGAAAGAATCGGTTATGGGATCGACGCTGATGCCGCTGTAGTCACCGCCCCGAACTCCTTGGTAACTCCGATCTCCAGATTTTACTAACAGCGGGTGAACCATCGTTCCCGGAGCAGTCCCTGCGACATGGCCCGTCACATACATGGCGACGAGCTGTCTGTTTGACGATTGCAGATACGTGATTCCAATATCGCCGGCGGCATTAATGGCAATGGACGGATAGTACGCATAGACGCTTGGTCCAGGATCGATCGTGCCCTCTTGTATCAACGTCGGTGTAACGTCGCTCGTTTCAAACTCGTACCAGCGAACTGACGTCTCGCCATCGCCACCGACCGAATGCGTGGCGACCAAACGATCCTCGCGCCATTCGGCGCTCAGTATGCGGATGTCGCCCACGTTGAAAAAGCCTAGACTCTGTGGCGTGGCAAGCGGGAATGCATATGGCGACACCGAAACTTCAACATCCGTGTCTATAAAGAAATCTCCACCATCAATTATTCCAT
>CBDUAB010000382.1:0-4867 GCA_965365045.1 uncultured Planctomycetales bacterium | reverse complement strand
CGTGCAAACCGATGAACATCAGTGTCAGGCCCGCAGGCTCTGGAACTGCGGCTTGGCTCGCGGCCAACGGAGTAGAGGACTTCTGCCAGTTCAGCGCCAAGCGGTTTAAGTCATCAGCAGCGACGCCGCTACCGCCAAAATTGCCCTTACTCCATTCGTTTACGTCTTGATTGCTCCAGCTAATGCCAACGATATTGAGGTCCGTTACGTCCACGGTCCCATTGAGGTCGGCATCGCCATGGAGAAACTCTGAGAAGCCGTTTTCCGGGCCAGCGGATTGCAACCAAGCGGCGATGTCAGAGTTTCCCACTTGACCATCCCCGTCCAGGTCGAAAACCGGATTCGTGCTGTCGCCGGGGGCCGCTTCCACGGTGAGTGCATCGATGTCGTCGAGATCACAAGTTCCGTTGGAATCAAAATCACAATCGAGACTACTACCAGTGAACTCGTTCGAGAACAACAGATTGGCGTACCGGTTGCTCTCATACCATTCCGTCCCAGCATCACTTCGCGGCAGGCCAAAGTAACCAGAATTACTGTTCGTATCGTCTTCGAAATTGTCGTTGTCGGAAATCCCGAGGTCGAATTTGACTACCGTACCGGGCTGGCCATTTGCCGAATCGTCGGGCACCAAAGTGCCAAATTGACCAGTAAGTGTGTCGTCGAACAATCCATTCTCGAACGCAGGCTGTAGAGAGACGCGGTACTCGACAAAGTAATTCCCGTTGTCGCCGGTTTCCGTCGCGACGGCGGCTACGACTATGCCATTCTCCAAGACCTCCTCCGCATCTTCGTGCATAATGCCCGTGTTCCCTTCGAAATCACTTGTGCGAGCCACGCCGAACTTGCCGTAAGGCTCAATGGGCTCTTCCCACCAACGGATCTCGCCGCCGGCCAGCTCATCGCCGTCAACAAACAATTCCACCTGATCACGTTGCCAAGGGCGGTCGACTCCGTTTAGTCCTGGGTCGTGTGCGGCATCCATCGCGATGTCATCCGTGATCTCGACCAAAAAGTAGACATCCCACAGCGGCGTCCACATCGTGCGGAATTGGAAGCTCAGGTCGGCGTCGCCGCCGTATGGATCTTCGGGGAAATTTGTGTCGCCACCCGGCTCGAATGTAAAAACGTAAGGATCTCCCGCCGCATCCCACTCGCCCGGCGAAATCACGCCATCAACAGTTGGGGGTGTAAACGCAAGGTACGAATTGTAAACCACGTTGTCGTCGGGCAATTGAGCGTCAACAACGTCGTAGCAAGCAATCATCGCGAATGCGGCAATTAGCAACCGAAACTTCATGACAAACTCCTCAAAACTGAGCGAAACCTTTGCGTTTGAAGCACGCGCAGAGAATAGCATCAAGAAACGATATCCAAGAGGCCCAGCAGCAACCTGGTATTAAACGCACTGAAGAAGTGCGAACGAACATAAGATGTTTTCTCCGGATTCACTACGAAAGCGAAGAACCTTAGAAACTAGAATAGCGTCACGTCAGTATAGCAAGCGGAATCGCCGTCCACAAACGTTTTGGGATCTGTTTTCCAAAGCGGACGCGACGATGGCAAGCCATTACATCCTGTGTTGCTTTTCGCCGGTCAATTGTGAAGAATCATCCTGAAGGGTGCCAATTCTATTCGCAATCACAGACATAAACGATTGCTCCGTCTGTGCCAGAACCCGAACACAAATGATCCAGATACGACGAGCCGAAGAGCGAGGTCATGCCGATCACGGCTGGCTCAACGCCTATCATACGTTTTCGTTTTCTGGGTATCACGACCCGGAACACATGGGTTTCCGGTCGCTGCGGGTCATGAATGAAGATCGCGTTCAGCCGGGACAGGGATTTGGGACCCACCCACATCGTGACATGGAGATCGTTACCTACGTCCTCGAAGGTGCTCTCGAGCACAAGGACAGCATGGGCAACGGTGAGGTCCTTCGGCCCGGCGAATTTCAGCGTATGTCCGCAGGCACGGGGATCACGCACAGCGAGTTCAATCCTTCGCAAAGCAAATTGGTCCACCTCTACCAGATCTGGCTGCTGCCGGAGCGAAAGGGGATCGAGCCCAGCTACGAACAGAAGCGATTTGATAATGGAGGCATGACAAACCGGCTACGGATGGTTGCATCGCCGGATGCAAGCGATGGTTCACTCCAGATCCATCAGGACGCTCGCATCTACTTGGCAAAGCTCGCTGAGGATGTCCAAGTGACACACGAATCCGCGACTGGCCGACATGCATGGTTGCAAGTGTTGCGTGGCGCCTTGACACTGAACGGGCAGCAACTAAACACGAGCGACGGTGCCGCCGTAAGTGATGAAGACCATCTCGAGGTCATTGCAACGCGATCCGCGGAAATCATGCTTTTTGACCTCGCCTGATTACTCAACAGGGAAACGCACCTTGCCTCCAACGATGGTGTGAATCACTGTTGTGTGCAGGATTTCATTCTCAGGGCAAGTCATGATATCTTTGGAAAGCACGACGATGTCGGCAAGTTTGCCTGGCTCAAGTGAACCTTTTAGATCTTCTTCGAACGCACCGTAAGCGGCGGCCAACGTGTACGATCGGAGCGCTTCGGTACGAGTCATTCGTTGTTCAGGGAAAAACGTCACGCCAGAAGGCAACCTGCGAGTTACCGTCGCATAAAAACATTCGATGGGGTTCAGATCTTCAACCGGTGCATCCGTGCCATTGATTACGGTTGCTCCGCTATCAAGCAAGTCCCGCCAAACATAGGCTCCTTCAGCAGCACGGCGTTGTCCAAGCCGCTGAACGACATACACCGCATCGGACGTGCAGTGAATCCCCTGCATCGACGCGATCACACCCAGCTTGGCAAATCGGGGAATGTCGTCGACGTGTAGGTGTTGGGCGTGCTCAATACGCCAACGCCGTGCGTCATCGCTGGGGAAAGCGCGAAACGTTTCCGCGAAGATATTGAGTGTCTCGCGGTTGGCTCTGTCTCCAATCGCGTGGACACAGAGTTGAAAGTCATGTTGGACCGCGATTTCGGCGGTCTTGATGATGGATTCTACCGCTGTCGTATTCAGCCCCGCGCTGCCGGAGAGGTCTTCGTATGGTGCCAGCAGCCATGCTCCGTGCGGTCCGAGTGCTCCGTCGATCGATCGCTTAATGGCACGAACGGTGAGGAAGTTATTACCGTGACCAATCATTCGGTATTTTGGCAGCTCATGGGCAAGGCGGTCGTTGCTGTCGCGGACCATGACCCAAAGCCTCACTTGCAAATCGCCTGCCGCGGCGAGTTGCTTGAATATGTCGATAGTCTCAAAGGATGATCCTGCATCGTGAAAACTGGTTACTCCGTTTTTCAAACATTCCTGAGTCGCGAGCTCGATTGACTTCAGAGTATGCAGTTGCCGCTGCTCACCAGAGGTCGATCTTTCGCTGGCCGCCCGCGCTCGAGTGATGATCGCTTGCGCCGTTTCCCGAAAGACTCCGATGGGATTACCCACGCTGTCTCTCACGATTTCACCACCGCTTGGATCTCTCGTGGACACGTCCACACCGGCCAATTCCATCGCTTTTGAATTGGCAAAACACATGTGTCCGCTGGCGTGCGTGAGCAGAACCGGGTTGTAAGGAGAAACCGCACTCAACCCCGAATGAACGGGATACCCGTCGACGTTCGGTATGGCCGGTTCGACCCATTTCTCTTGATGCCATCCTCGTCCAATGATCCACTGGCCAGGGAGAGAACTGCGTGCTGCTCGCGCGACTTGATCCGTGACGTCTTTCCAAGTTTTCGCCAAACGCAGATCCAACATCATCTTGGACTCACCGAGCCCGACGAAGTGACCGTGCCCTTCAATAAACCCGGGAATAGTGAGCCGGTGACGCAGATCAATTGTCCGAGTCTTGTCTCCCAGGAACTGAGAGATGCCATCATTTGTCCCGATCGCAACAATACGATCTCCGTTGATCGCCAACGCTTCCGCGACGGTCCCCTTGTCATCCATGGTGACGATCTTGCCATTCAACAGAACCAAGTCGGCTGGTTCCGCGAAGAGGGCTGCCGACGCGGCGCAAAACTGCACGAGCAAGGCGAAAACTCGAATCGAACGATTGATCATTGTTGGTTCCTCAACACAATTCATCACATTATGACAAGATCTCGCGTAACACGCAGACCACATCAGACACGGTACAGTCGCGGGGCGGGTTGTCTGGTATGATGAGATTCACCCACCCTGATGCCTGCTCGGCTGTCGCGAGAACGTTTCCTTCCAATATCCCGCCTTTTTAAGTGATATTCGCCGGGAAAGGGTTACCGGATTAACTGTTAGCCGCAGCGCTGCTTCGACTGCAAATGTCGGACCCGACGACGGCGGATGGCACGGGCAAAATCTACGCAAACACCTGCTGCCGAGAAGAAACTTGACCATAATGGTGTTTGTAGATTACAGCAGACCATTAGCGTTAGTGAAACAGATGAGATACCCTCGCCGAGAGTTTAAAATGTGCGGCCGATCTGGTGCCCTTCCCCATGGGAATGCCTGCCTGTGGCGTTTTCCTTCTCTTTGGCGGCCGCTATCCATCGTCTTTCTTCTCATCGTCTTTCTTCTCATTGCAAATGCGCCGAACGTCACCGGCCAAGATCTCGCCGCTGTGGTAGTCACCCGGGTTATCGAGGCGCAGGTTAACGCGAGCCGACGCGTCGTCGGTACGGTCAATCCATTGAGGACCAGCACAATTGGCAGTGCGGTGGATGGGCGCGTGGTCGAGTTCTTGATTAATCGCGGTGACCCAGTCAAAAAGAATCAGCCATTGGCCCGGTTGCGAGCCGAGACGCTCGAGATCGAACTGGCGGCCGCCGAGGCTGAGTTGACCCTCTTTGAAC
>CBDUAB010000381.1:0-4880 GCA_965365045.1 uncultured Planctomycetales bacterium | reverse complement strand
GATTTCTGAAATTACGCCTTCACGACCGCTCAGTGCCTTCCGAAAAGCGGCGGAAGATCCGCCGCACAACAATTAAGGCCATGAACATCAGCGCGGAGCCGACAAGAAACGGTGCGCCTGGCAGTTCGATGACGGCATGCTCCGAAGTGAAGTAGCTGAACAGCCCGGCTGTAAAAAAAAGTGGTGCCACGATGTTCGTGACGCTCATTAGGGAAGTCAATGCGCCCTGGATTTTTCCCTGGTCGGATGGGTCGACCGCTCCGGCAACGATGCTCTGGATGGCAGGACCGGCGACACCGCCGAAGGCACCAAATACGATAATGCACGGTACCATCCAACCTTCAAACGCCAGACCATAACCAAGAAATGCGATCGCGGAAATCGCCACCCCAACGCTCACCGTGCGACGTTCTCCGAGACGCGCGATTGTCGGCCGCACGAGCAAACCTTGCACCAATGCGGCCATCAGACCCACGAGTGCCAGCGTAAGCCCATTGGTCTGTTCGTTCCATCCAAAACGAAAACCCGTGTAAAGCACCCATACGTTTTCCAGTCCTCGCTGGGCCAGCGAAATGCAAACGAATGCGACGGCCAATCCTGCCACGATTGGATAGGCGCGCAGTCGCTTGACGGTGCCCAGCGGATTCATCTTGGCTAGTGTCAAGCTACTGCGTTTGTCGAGGGGCAACGATTCCGGCAGAATGAAAAATCCGTACAGCCAATTAACGAGTGCGAAACCGGCCGCCACAAAGAACGGCAGCCGCAAGTGAATCCCGCCTAGCAGCCCACCCAGCGCGGGACCGAAAATAAAGCCCAGCCCAAACATCACGCCAGTCAACCCGAAATTGCGGGCGCGGGTCTCTGGTGTGGAAACATCAGCGATATATGCATTCACCGTGGTGATGCTGGCTCCCATCATGCCAGCCACCAAACGCCCAAGGAACAACCAGCCGATAGTGGGCGCCAGCCCCTGTATGAGAAAGTCAATACCTAGGCCGAATAGCGAGGCCAGGATGATCGGACGTCGTCCGAAACGATCCGACAAGGCGCCCATGATCGGCGCGCAGAGAAACTGCATCAGAGCATACGTGGCACCAATAATGCCAACGTACCATCCAGCCAAAGCCGTGCTGCCGCCCACGAACTCTTTGACGAGTTCCGGGAGCACGGGAATAATGATGCCGATGCCGAGGATGTCAATGAACAAGGTGATCAGAACAAAAACCAATGCCGCTTGCTGCTTTTCCCCCTTTGGCCTCATGAATCAGAGACCTGTAGACCTGCGGCTTCTTCCAGCACTTTGTTCATGCGTTCGACCAATGTGTGCGGGTCGTTCAGATAACCATCCAGCAACATGCAGCCTTCGTACAGTTGCTCGCAGGCCGTTTCTATGAAAGGATCGTTGGCGTCGCGGCCGATCAATTGTGAAAGACTCTTGATCAGCGAGTGATCGGCGTTAAGCTCCAGGACTCGCCGTGGTAGTTCCTCGGATTTATTGACCAACCGCATCATCTTTTCCATTTGAGCAGAAAGCTGGTCATCGTCGCCAACCAAGCAGGCTGGAGAATCGACTAATCGTTCGCTGTCCCGCACGTCAATGACGCGCTCGCCGAGCAACTCCTTAAAGCGGTCAATCACGGGCTGGATGTCCGGTTTGCTTTTTTCGTCCGGCTCCTTGCCCTCGCCGGATTTCTCGTCATCCAGGCTTTTATTGATGTTCAAATCTTCCGCTTTGACATGGTCGGCCGAAATGAGTTTCTTTTCCTTATATTCATCTAGCGAGCTGAGTACGAACTCGTCGGCCAACTCGTAAAGATAGAGCACCTCGACTTTGTTCTTGCGGAAAAGCTCCAATCGTGGATCTCGGTCAAGCGCCTCGCGACTGGCACCTGATAAATAGTAAATAGCCGTTTGACCTTCAGGCATCGCTTCGACGTACTGCGCCAGGCTGACGATTTCGTCGTCGTTGTCGTGACGCGAAGAGTTAAAACGATACAGTTCGTGGAGTTTTTCGCGATTTACGAAGTCGTTGTATCCCTCTTTCAGGAAGCGCTGGAACGTTTTCCAAAAGAGTTTGTATTTGTCCGGTTCCTTCTCGGCCAATTTCAAGAACTGGTCAAGTAGTTTCTGTGTCAGAATGTCGCGGATGTTTGCAATCATTCGATTTTGCTGTAGTGTCTCTCGCGACACGTTCAGCGGTAAGTCTTCTGATTCAATGACACCTCTTATGAAACGCAGATACTTCGGCAAGCAGTCCTTGTTTTCGCCATCGATCAGGACTCGCTGAACGTAAAGCTGTAGGCTGACTTCGCCTTCACCAAACCCATGTACTTCGGGATTGGTCTGGGGCACAAACAGCAGTGAGGAGAACTGGAATGAACCATCGACCGAGTGATGCAACCGCAACATCGGTCCTTGGAAATCATGGCTGATCAGCTTGTAGAATTCGTCGTATTGTTCGTCTTCGATTTGCGACGGCGGTTCTCGCCAGATCGCGGTGGTTTGATTTACCTGTTTGTCGTTCACCAAGATCGGGAATGGGACAAAGTTTGAATAGCGCTGGATGACCGCCTTGATATTTGACTCGTCAGCGAACTCGTCGTTGTCATCCTTGAGATGAATCTCGATCCTCGTACCTCGTGGGCGATCCTCGTCTAGTGATTCAACGGTATCTAGTGATTCAACGGTATAGGTCCCGGCGCCATCGCTCGTCCAGACAACGGGCTGTCCGTCTTTGTTCGCCGAGCGACTGGTTAGAACGACTTTGTCGGCGGCCATGAACACTGAATAAAAACCAACTCCGAATCGTCCAATCAGGTTGACGTTGGCTTGTTGTTCTTTGGCGCTATCTTGCTTGATTTGCTCAACAAAGGCTGTTGCTCCGCTGTGCGCGATCGTGCCAATGTTGGTCTCGACTTCTTCACTCGTCATCCCCACGCCCGTGTCCGAAATGACCAGCAACCGGTCGTCCTTCTTCGTTTCGATGCGGATTTCCAGAGGAACGTCCGGACTGTGGACTTCGCTGCCGGCAGCTTGCAGGAATCTTACTTTTTCTAACGCATCGGCCGCGTTTGATATCAATTCGCGAACGAAGATGTCCTTCGACGTGTAGACCGAGTGAATGAGAATATCCAACAGCTGCTTGATTTCGGCCTTGAATTCGTAAGTTTTTGAATCTTTGGTTTCCGTTTCGGACATGGTTTTTTTCCTGGGGCCTTCAGAATGACGGCATTTTCACTGTGAGTTGATTAAGAATGTGAGTTGATATAAGAATGATCATCGCAATTGTGTTGAGAGTCTTCAAGATTCCCCGGAAGGTTTGCCCAATCCTGCCGGTCGCTGATTGCAAAAGTGCGACGAATTCATCAATATTTGATATGGATAGTAATTCGGAGGATGCAACGCAAGTCGATCAACGGTACGTGCCGAGCGTTAAGTGTCCCAATCATTCCGAAAACGCTCGGAAACAAGTTCACACTCATACGGAACCAGGAGCCTATTGATGCCTAGCCAACTCGCTTCAGCCCTATTATCCGCTCCGCGAACCCAAATTGCCTGTGTTGCCGTGTTGAGCATGCTGGTGGCTGGATTAGTCCAAGCGCAAGACGCGGAGGCAAAGAAAAAAGACGGAAAGCTGTACGAACTTCGGATATACACCACGAATCCAGGCAAGCTACCTGACTTACATGCACGATTTCGCGACCACACGATGAGTTTGTTTGAGAAGCACGGAATGGAGAACATCATCTATTGGAACGTTTCGGAAGGCGCGCGCGGTGAAGATGACGTCAAGGATAACACGCTCGTCTACATCATCGCACACAAGGACAAGGCCGCGCGCGACGCGTCGTGGAAAGCATTCTTGAATGATCCCGAGTGGAAAGAAGCCGCGGCAAAATCGGAAGAGAATGGCAAGATTCTGGCGAAAGCCCCACGTGCCATTCTGATGGAGGAAACCGACTTTTCCGCCGCTGACGAAGCACCGAACAAGGATTCAGATGCCGCGGCGCGGCTTTTCGAATTGCGTCAATACAATGACGGACCAGATCGAGTTCCGAGCACGGTGGACCGTTTTGGGTCGGGCGAAAAAGATATCTTCACTAAGCATGGCATGGAAACGGTAAAGTTTTGGAAGGCCACCGACAACAGCGCCTTTATTTATCTTTTAGCACACAAGGACCGTGAGGCGTCACGCAAGTCATGGGAGGGATTCTTTCCAGACTTCCGAGAGTTCATGCAGGAATACCGTTCTCGCAACGCGGATCAAAATGCCCAACGTGGTCAAGGTGGAAGACGAAACCACGAAGTCCGATTTCTGGTCCCGACCGATTACTCACCCCGCAAGTAATTCACAACACGCGCCCCAGAATCGTGAACGTTCATGAACGGAAGAACATCGCCATCCACTTCCCTCCACCGACCCCGTGTCGGTGGGAAAACGCCTGACTGCTACATCGAACGACACACCAACATCGGCCGAGGATCACGCTCACCAATTGAGGCGACGTAGCCGAGGCCGAAATGGAGGCCGCGTTCTATTTCGGTCTCGGTTGCGCACCGCCCAAATGGAAACCGAACTGCTCGACCGGTTTTTGATTCCATGCAGCCCGGTAGCGGTCAGGCAGCAAGCCACCGACGCGAGGTCGGTGGAGTGAAGCGGTTAGCCCTTTCACTTGTTTATTCGTGTTCGCGTATAGCGGGACAGTCTAGATCGGTAGAACAGCATCTGGCTTTCCGTCGCCGTCGGAGTCGTTTTCTACGTCAAGATCCAAGGGGTTCCAGACGAACCCGGCCAGAACCAGATCAACCGCATTGGCGTAGTGGTCACCGCTGCTCAGATTTCTAATCCAACCGCTGCGGAAGATACCATTAGAATCGGT
>CBDUAB010000380.1:0-4884 GCA_965365045.1 uncultured Planctomycetales bacterium | reverse complement strand
GCCATTGACCGGACCAGATGGTTCAGTCCGGCTTTGGCCGCGTTGTACGCAATGGCCCGCGCCAACGGCATCTGGCCGTGAACGCTGGAGACGAACACCATTTTGCCACTTTCCCCCTGCTCGATCATGCGCCGCGCGGTCAGTTGGCCCATATGAAAGCCGCTGGTCAGCGTTCCCTGAAGCGTTTTTTCGAAAATTTCTGGCTCATAGTCCGTGAAGTCGCCGCGCTGGCTGAAGGCTGGGTTGCTAATCAAGATGTCGATCCGCTCCACCGCAGCCAGCAATTCTTCGCAGCCGGCACGATCGAAAACGTCTGCTTCGACTCCCTCGCACGTTGCGCCCAGCTGCTGGATTTTCTGCACGGCGCCGGCCAAATCGGGGCTACCGGGTCGGTCGTTGAGCACGATCGAGGCACCCTGGGCTGCCAGCTCCCGGGCGCAACCAAAGCCAATTCCGCGTCCTCCTCCGCTGACAAGGGCGGTTTTTCCTCTTAGTTTTCCGTTGGTGTGCATAATTGTGGTCCGTTTGAAACAGTCATTCGTGACGCAATGCCTCAATTGGGTCCAGATAGGCCGCTTGCCGGGCGGGATAGACTCCAAACACGAATCCTACACCAAGCGAAATAAAAAGTGATAACACGACGGACCAAGGAGCGATGCGCGGTTCGAGCGTGTCGACGATGGGTGGCAACAGATCGGGCGAAATCATGGTAACGACGTTTCGCGACGCTCGAAAAATGGGACCACACATCAGCCCGCACAACACACCGAGGAGCCCACCAGTGCTGGTGAGCAGCAACGTCTCGCCGAGGAATTGGTGAATAATGTCCCGGCGGGTGGCGCCCAGCGATCGTCGAATGCCAATTTCGCGCGTCCGTTCCGTAACCGTGGCCAGCATGATGTTCATGATGCCGATGCCGCCAACCAGCAGTGAGATGCCAGCGATCACAACCAACAAGACGTTGAACATCGCGCGAGTCCGCTCGGCCTGGCGGAGCAATTCCTTGGGCACGACGACGGCGTAATCTTGCTTCTTTCCGTGGAATTGTTCTAGCAGAGTTGTGATCGCCGCAGCCGTCTCATCCACCTCATTGATGTCATCGACGGACACAGTGATTTGGCTCAATTCGACGATTTCACCCTGAATCCCACCAGGTTGGCGCCACATCACAAAATCACCAATGCGCCTGCGCCAGGTCCCCATCAGAATGTAGGCATCCGTATTGTAGTCTCTGGCTTCGAGGCTGCCGCCGATAGCGGCCGAAGGATCACGGGGTCTTGTCTGTCCGATCACGGTGTAGATGTCGCTGGCCGAGACGGTTGGCAGCCTGACGGTTTTGCCGACGGGGTTCTCGTAAGGGAACAGACGCCTTGCCGTACCGTCAGCCAAAACGATAACGTTGTCGCCCTCGTCTTTACTGCTGAACCATCGGCCGCGCGCGACAGCGAGCTGATTGAGTTCGAGGTAATCCGCGGAGCATCCAACCAGTTTGGTATCAGCAATGCGGTCTTTTACGTGAAGTTCGAAACGAACTTCACGCATGGGAACGGCACGTCGAACGGTCGGAATATTGGAGAGAATTCGACGATAGTCGTCTCTCAGCAGACCGTAGTTGGTGACGCGATCGTCCCCCGGCCTCCCCTCGCGCTTTTTACTATTCTTATTCGGCTTGACGCTACGAACGATGATATTGGTTGCGCCGAGGTTCTTAATTTGTTCCCGCGCCTGGAAACTAACACCTTCCCCCATTGCCACGAGCCAGATCACGGTTGTCGTGCCAATAAAGATGCCCAAGGCGGCTAAGCCGGTGCGCATTTTCTGGAGGAGAAGGCTTCTCAACCCCAGTTGAATTGTCTGTAGAGAGGTGCCGTTCACGTGCGGTGCTACTCGCTCTCATTCGTCATCTACGGGCTTTTCTGCCTTGGATTCGGGGGTTGGCTTCTCGGGATCGTCTTCCGTCGTTTCCTTGGACTTACGTCCATTGAATGGTTTCAACGCCTCGGCCTGAGCCTCATCGATGTACGCGATAGGATTAATTACCACCTCATCGCCTTCCTTCACACCAGCGTTGACGACCAGAAACTGATCATCGCTCACACCAAGATCCAATTCTCGCCGCTGCGTACCCAAGTCCGACTTCACCCAACAAAAGAATTGTCCTTCCTGTTCAACAATCGCTGCCACGGGAATGGTAATCACGTTTTCGAGTTGAGTGAGAAAGATCTCCACGTCAGCGCTCATACCCGGCTTGACGGTCGAGTGCGAGGCAAGTTTGATGATCGTCTCGTACTTAACCATGTTTCCGTTCCACCAGCCGGATCGCTCCGCCATCGGGGCAACAGACAGCACTTCACCATCGTACATCCTGTCTTGAAGTTTAACTCCGGCGGGCATGCCTGGCTTGACTTGATCGACTTTGGCTTCATGGATACCGACCTTGACTTGCATGTTTTCAAGGTCGGGAATGAGCAGCAGGATCTGATCCTCACGGACCGTTGCACCTTCACGGATGTCGGGCCGATCTTCCCACTCCTCGACTTCGTCATAAATCACCATCCCACTGCTTTCACACAGAATAACGCAATTCTCGAGTTGCCGCTTTTCGGTATCGAGCTTTGTTTTCTCTAGATTGAGTGCCGCTTTATCCGAAGCAAGCTTAGCTGTTTTTGCCGCGAGAATACCTTCAAAGTCCTTAATTTGCTTCACTCTCGTGTACCGTTTCAGCACATCCACGTCTGTTTCTTTGACCTCTAATTCCAACTCGGCTTGCTGCAGTGAATACTCATTTCCCTCGAGCTCCAACTTGCTCATGAAACCCTTGCGGTACATCTCTTTTGCGTGGTTCAGCATGTTCTGCGCCGAGCGTAGGTTGGCCTTGGCGATCACCATATCCTTTTCCTTGGTCTTGATCTCCGAACGATACGTTCCTTCGACGTATTCCGTGATATTGATTTCGGCAACGGCCGCGTCGCTTTCCGATTGAGCGTACGTGGCCAGGGCCATCTGATAAGCGATCTCCTGCGTATTGATATTGGTTTCGATCGTGGATGTATCAATTCGGACAAGCACATCACCTGGTTTCACAATCGTGCCATTCTCGATGATCCAGACAATGGTGCTGGTGGCTCCCTTGACTTTGCACCGCACTTCCGTGTTGTTGGAGCTTTCCAGTGTTCCCTGCTCGGTCACTGACACTTCCAGATCACGACGCGCGATGGTGTGCGTTAGCTTGGGACCTGACTCCGCGGGCGAAACGGCACCCAACATTAAGGAAGCGACCACTACGACCACTACGATTCCGGCAACAGCAATCATGCCGTGTTTCCACCAGCGGCCATCACTTCGCCCAGTACTCTTTGCGGCAGGCGGTCTACGGATTATATGGGCCTCTGCTCGCGAGCCGTCGGAAGCTGGTGATTCCGACCGCATATCGATCGCCATCGTTATTCTCCGGATTCTGACAATAGATCGTTGGTACCCTATTTATCTTAACAGCTCTGGCATTTGACTGTTGTGGTAGGCCGCTCACCAAGCCAAACGATCTATTCAAAAGAACAACGAATATGCAGGCATTTTAAGGGCGTTGAAGATCAGATGCGCTTTGAATCCGTATGTATCCAAGCGTATCTATTTAGGCACCCGGTCAGAAAGGAACCTTATGGCACGTCGCATGATCGGGCTGCGGCCGGCATCAAGGTCTGCTGAATTGGTCGGTGTCGGCTGCGGCACTGGGTCAACCGGAGGCAAATACTCGATTCGATCCTCACCCGGAACGGAGGGAATGTCGTCTGGTTTCTGGCCAGACGGAGGCTGCATTTGCCCGTCCTGTTCGATTGTTGGGTCCGTCAACTGCCAGTAATCGTTTGGAATCGCCGGAGGCAATTCGATTGGCCCGCAGTAACCTTGGGCCTCGAGATCGGCAAGCATTTCATCAATTGGACGGTCGATCCAGCGACCTTGTTCGTCGAGTTCCATAATGCCCAAGGTACGCACCAGTTGTATTCGGTTAGAGTAATATCGCAACCAGACACTCATGAAGTTGTTCTGAGCCCCACTCAAGTCAGACAAGGCAGTGAGCAGGTTTTGCACGGCGGTTGGACCAAAGGACGGAGGCGGCGAGCCAGGAACCGGAACGGAAAACGGGGCACTCAGTTGGGCCTGCGTGAATTCCACGCGACGGATCGCGATGACGACTGCCTGACGTTGGATCTCTAGATTCTCATACAGTTGATCCAACTCTCGCAGTTGACTCCGAAGAGACCCTACAAGGCCGTCGTCGAAACTGACAATCCCCCTACGATCCCGCGCATATTGAATCAATTGTTGACGATAGTTGTTACGTTCTATCACACGCGTCAACGGCGCGTCCCATTCTAGGCTGGCGTTCAGAGTGCCCGTGGGCGCCTGAAACTTGACAGGATTGTCACCCGTAGTCTGGATATCACCGCTCAGTCGCACGTTCAAAAACGACTTCAAAGCATTTGCATTGAACGCAATCAAGCGCCATGAGTCGACCAGGGCCGCACGGTTGTTCATGTAGTCGTAGCGATAGTTCCGGGCCACGTTGACGGCAGTCTGAACGTCCAACTTCACAGGATCGAGTACAACGGATTCCAGCCTCGCGCGGGCCTGGGCCAAGCTGACCGTCTGTACATATTCGCCAAGTTCTCGATGCCAAGCGACGAGATTGTCAACCGCCTCACCACCACGGACATTCTCTGTTAGCGAGGCGCGTTGGATCTGCAAGCGATTTGCCAGCTCGTCAAATTGGCCGGCGAAATTCGCAAACTCTTCCGTGAGTGCCGCCCGATCCTGGTCGAATTTGGCCTGCTGTTCTGGCTCCAGGTTTTTCTTCCGCTCGCCGACGAGCCCCTGCATCTTTTG
>CBDUAB010000379.1:0-4885 GCA_965365045.1 uncultured Planctomycetales bacterium | reverse complement strand
ACAACAACCGCCAGCGGAATTCATGAAAGGCAAGCGATTCGCATTTCTCAAAGGAAACGAAACGCTACTCGGACCGTACAGTAAATTTGGCCAATACGGACAGTCCGGCGCGTGGTTGAGCGACTTACTGCCACATCACCGCAAAATCGTCGACGACGTCTGTTTCATCCGCAGCATGAAGACGGACGTTTTTAATCATGGCCCGGCCAAGATCTTCATGAACACCGGCTCCCCTCAACCCGGACGTCCCTCGATGGGCTCTTGGGTTACTTACGGATTAGGCAACGATTCTCGCAATTTGCCCGGATTCGTAGTGTTGCAGTCGGGACCTCGTGGCCCGCGCGCCGGTGCTTTGCTGTGGTCTAGCGGGTTTTTGCCAACGACGTATCAGGGCGTGCCTTTTCGAGGCACGGGGGATCCGATCCTGAATCTATCGAACCCCGCTGGGTTCGATGGACCGCGACAGCGCCAATTCTTCGACGCGGTTCGCGACCTCAACCAACATCGTCTGGATGTCGTGGGTGACCCGGAAATTGCGACGCGCATCGCCGCCTACGAAATGGCTTATCAAATGCAAGCAAGCGCACCAGAGCTAATGAGCATTCAATCGGAAACGCAAGCCACGTTGGACTTGTATGGCGCGGAGCCTGGCAAGGCTTCCTTTGCCAACAACTGCCTACTGGCACGTCGGCTAGTAGAACGTGGTGTTCGCTTTGTTCAGCTTTACCATACGAATTGGGACCATCACGGAGGCGCCGAATCGCTGGAGAAAGATTTGCCGTTGCGCGCGAAGCAAGTCGATCAAGCATCAGCCGCGTTGGTACTGGACCTCAAGCGGCACGGTCTGCTCGATGAAACCCTCGTGGTGTGGGGCGGCGAATTCGGTCGCACTCCGGTGGGCGAACAACGCAAGCCAACCGGACGTGATCACCACATTGATTCCTACACGATCTGGCTGGCGGGAGGAGGAATCAAACCAGGCACCGTGTACGGCAAAACCGACGATCTCGGCTTAGGTGTCGTGGAAAACCAAGTCCACGTGCACGACCTTCAAGCGACAATCCTGCACCAATTAGGCCTCGATCACGAAAAGCTGATCTTTCGCTTTCAAGGTCGCGACTACCGGCTGACCGATGTGCATGGGACGGTCGTAAGCGACATCCTAATTTAGAGCTTAGCGCAACTTTACGACGTTCGCTCCCGCACCTTCGCCCTGCTTTCAGATTGCCACACGGATTATCTGTGCATATGACGATTTACGAACTTCAAAACAGCTTCGTACGCAGCATCAATTCGTTTCGGATCACCGCCACCCAATCCGTGCTCGCCACCGGGTATTGAGATCAATTCAAATTCGACGTCGTGCCGCTTGAACTCGTTCGCCATCATCACGGATTGCTCATACGGAACGTCGGTGTCGTTTGTTCCGTGAATTAATAAGGTCGGCGGATAATCGGCAGTTACGTTTTTGACAGGCATGAAGGGATAGAACTTCTCGGTTTGGGTGTGCGGATCCCAGCCGGAGACTTCCTGGGGCCAAATTCCGCGTTGCCGACAAAACTGATAAAATGCACCACCATTGCCTTGGCGATCCCGCGCGTCCGAGATGGGCGCCCCGTTAACTTGGGCACGTGCATCTGCTTCAGTCAATTTGATGCCGTGATGCCGAGCATGTTTGCTCGGCTGGCTATACCAATCACCGACCAGGTCGCCGTATCCGTAAAACGAAACCAGCACCGCCGGTCGTGGCTGCACACGGTAGCCGGCGGTCAGTGTAAGGTAGCCGCCGGCCGATCCTCCGATGACCGCAATCTTGCTGGCGTCGACGTTGAATAGTTCCTGCCCGCGCAGGCGCAACCAGGCAAATGCGTCCTCCAAATCCGCGATGATCTCCGGGAGCTTTGTTTCCGGCGCTAGTCGATAGTCAATGGACGCAATCGCGTAGCCGGCGTCGAGCAGCGACGTTTTCACGCGTTGATTTATGCCTGCTCGATGGCCGACGATGAGCGCTCCACCGTGAATCCAGACGACCACCGGTCGGCGTACTTCGTCATCAGCGCGATGTACGTCCAGCTTGATGGGCAGATCGGCGACAGTCTTGTACGTGACGGTCCTCATCTTGATTTGTTTGTCGGCGGCCAAGCCGCTTGCGCACATCACGAACCACGCTGTAGACGCGACGGCGTACAAGATGAGATGGACGAGGTAAAGGGTCATGTTAGAGTCATCAAAGTGGTCGAATTTTGATATTGCGGAACTCGATACGGTCCGAGTGATCCTGAAGACAAATATGTCCTGTGAGGTTTTTGGCGAACTTCGGCTTGTCTTTGAATTTGCTATTGGCGACGCGCCCGTTCCATTCATCACTGCCCAACACGTATTTGAAAAGCAGCGTGCCGTTGAGCCAATGCTCGACGTGATTGCCGTTGGCCACGATCTTGGCCGTATTCCACTGGCCAACAGGTTTTGTGACGTCTTGCGGCGGAGCGTACAAGTCGTATAACGCTCCCGCTAACTGACGTTTGTCGCGGTTGGGATGCTTGGAGTTATCAAGCACCTGCATTTCCGGCGCAACGTGCCAGGACGTAGAGGCATCTTCGGAAACCCGATACAGGATCCCGCTGTTTCCTCCCGACACGATTTTCCATTGCAAGGTGAGTTCGAAGTTGTCGTACTCATCGACGGTAATAATGTCGTCTCCACCACCGGCCCCTTTGCCTCCGACACCGCCTTTGGCGCGCACCATCGCGCCGTCGGTAACTTGCCAGCCAGGTGGCATTTCCTTCATCTTGTATCCGCGCCAACCCTGTATTGTCTTGCCATCGAACAGCAGTCTCCAACCCGCTTCCTTTTCGGCCGGCGTTAACGTGTTAGGTTGCTCAGCAGATTCAACATGTCCCAAACCAGACAAAATCAGTTGGCCACAGAGCAAGCCCACAGTGAGGAACCTGGATTTCATACGTCAGCCTCCATTTTCGAGATTTGGCTTATTGTGCGTGTCAGAATCCAAAAATGCCAGATCCTTACGCTCCAGTGGCTGCGAAAGTAGGCACTGTTTCCCGCTGAGTTGCCCCGGACAAAAACAACCGCGTGGTCTACGAACCTGAGTTTGAGCTTTTTTGTAGCGTCTTCAAGGAGCTCACCCTGTTTTTTTTGAATTAATTTGGATTTCGGCGCAATTGTTGCTTTTAGTGAACCGGAACAATTCTGCAGAGCCATGACTGCGTGCAGAAATGGGCACGGATCGCCCCGATGATCGCAAAGGAGCATTCTTGTCCCTCACCACAGCGGGAGGGGACCGTTGTTTCTTTGCGATCTATTTTAAAACACTTAGACGGAACCAATTACTTGTTGCGAAAGGAACCTGGTGGTGAGCGTTACGTTGACGACCGAAAGTCAAAAAACTAAATCAAACGGGTCGGTGGCGGCCGCCGCGGTTGGCCCTTCGGTGCCATCGATGGGAGCGACCGCGCGAATGGCTGCAATTTCAGCGGTGACGAACTATCGACCGATATCACCGCCGCTCAGCTTTGCCGAGACATCGACGCACGAGTTGTTTGGTGAAAACGTCTTTAACAAAGGTGTGATGAAGGATCGGCTGCCCAAGCCCATTTACGAGTCGCTGCTAAAGACGATTGAATCCGGCGAGAAACTCGATCCGTCGACTGCCGACATCGTCGCCGCGTCGATGAAGGACTGGGCGATCGAGAAAGGCGCTACGCATTACGCGCATGTGTTTTTTCCGCTTACCGGGGCAACCGCCGAGAAACATGATAGCTTTTTGTCTCCCAACGGCGATGGCGGCGCTATCGCCGAATTCAGCGGCTCCCAACTCATTCAGGGCGAGCCCGATGGATCCAGCTTTCCAACGGGTGGCATTCGCGTAACCTTCGAAGCCCGAGGCTACACGATTTGGGATGTGACAAGTCCAGCGTATATTTTGGAAAATCCCAATGGCACAACGCTGTGCATTCCCACTGCATTCGTTTCCTGGACAGGCGAGGCCCTAGACAAGAAAACCCCGGTGTTGCGCTCGATGCAAACGTTGAACCTACAGGCGCAGCGCATTCTCAAACTATTCGGTCACTCGGACGGCGCTATCGTTTCCTCCACTGCCGGGCCGGAACAAGAGTATTTCCTGATCGACCGGCATTTCTTTTTCGCACGTCCTGACTTGCTCAACGCCGGTCGCACACTGTTCGGCGCTAAACCACCGAAAGGACAGGAATTCGACGATCACTATTTCGGTGCGATCCCCGAACGCGTGTTGGCATTCATGCTCGAATCGGAGCGTGAACTGTTCAAACTGGGAATTCCGGTCAAGACCCGGCACAACGAAGTGGCGCCCGGCCAATACGAGATCGCGCCGATGTTTGAGTCCGCCAATCTGGCCACCGACCATCAGCAACTGATGATGATTACTTTGCGGAGGGTGGCAGAAAAGTATGGGATGACCTGCCTCATGCACGAGAAGCCATTCGCGGGCGTCAATGGATCGGGAAAACACGTCAACTGGTCACTGGGCAGTAAAACCCATGGAAACTTGCTAGATCCAGGCGATACACCACACGAGAACGCGCAGTTCTTGGTCTTCTGCGCCGCAGTGATTCGCGCTGTTTACAAGTATCAGGGCCTCCTGCGAGCAGTCGTCGCCAGCGCCGGCAACGACCATCGTTTGGGCGCCAACGAAGCCCCACCGGCGATCATGTCAGTTTTCCTAGGAGACCAGCTCACCGACGTTTTCGAACAAATCAAGGCGGGCGGCGCTAACTCGTCGTTGACGCAAGACGCATTAACTGTCGGCGTGGACGTGCTGCCTCCATTGCCGAAACACGCTGGCGATCGCAACCGACAAACGTGGCTGGATTGCGCTCGAGCGTTTCGG
>CBDUAB010000378.1:0-4886 GCA_965365045.1 uncultured Planctomycetales bacterium | reverse complement strand
GCGTCAACTAACACTTTGGCATTGCTCGATCCGCTATTGGACGCGAATTCCGACGGATTCTTCGAAATTGGTAGGGCTGATGGAGCAACCACGTCTATCGATATCGATAGATTTTTTTCGGGGTTCTCAGCCGGTGAGCTGAAGTTTGATGCTGTTCAGTTAGTTGATGACAGTTCGGCCGACCCACAGCCCACTATAGGTGCGGAAATCGACGCCGTTGGGGCCATCACGTCGGTCGTCCCGGAACCATCAACATCAGTGATGGCCTTGGCTTGTCTTTTCCTGATTTCTTTGACTAACACTCGGCGTCGACTTTCCTAGGACTGCCCTTTGTGCAGAAACACCCGTCGTTTCACCGACCGCTTTCGCTTGCCGGGAGTACGGACGTCGGCCACTTCACCGACCACCACGCTGGATGCTCGTCCGGTTTTCTTTTTCTTAGCCATCCCGCTGGACTCGATTGGTCACGCAAAACACTCCAAAACTGCCTCAAAAATCATATCACAAGTGAATTATCGGCCAATTCGCCCCCAAACCAAGGGTTCTGAGTTCTGAGGGCCAATTTCAGGCCGCAACGGTCATTCTGTTTGTGATATGGTACATTATCACCAACAGATTGGCACGGGCAATTTCCACCCACAAGCTCCATGTGGACCGGACATTTCACCGCGTGATAGACTTGTACTTGCGACCGCGAAAGAGGAGACTTATTCCGATGGCTTACAAACTTCCACCAGATGTCGAAGAACTCGTCAAACGCCGACTCGATTCAGGTGACTACAAGTCCGAAGACGAAGTCCTTCGCGATGCTCTTGAAGCCTTACGTCTCGAGGACGAAGAGGTACGGGCCATTGAGGAAGCTCTGGACGACGTGGATAACGGTGACCAGGGTGTTTCTCTGGACGAGGCATTTTCATCGCTAAGAACAAAATTCAACATTCCCGCGGATGCCTAGTTATCAAGTCGTTCTCCAGAAACGAGCGTCTCAAGACCTTGAGGACGCGTATCTCTACGCAGCACAACGGGCACTCGTCACGGCCGCTTCCTGGGTGAACCGATTTCACGACGCGATTAAAACACTTCAACACGATCCAGAACGCTGCCCGCTTGCCCCGGAAAATCGCAAAATCAAACGCGCGGAACTCCGCGAATATCTATATGGGCGACGCCCCAACGTCTTTCGGGCAATTTACTACATCGATGGCAGCACCGTGCGAATTCTCCGTATTCGGCGGGCCGCTCGCCGTTCCTTAACGCGGCGTAAGCTAGACTACGCGATGGATGACTCCCCAGATGAATGACGCCTATGCACGCGCCGAATTCGAGGAGAGTGGACGGATGCTACTCCGTCAAGCCTTAGCAACACCGATCCACGACGTGACCGTGCCCACACCGCATCGACACGATACTTCAGAAGAGTGACGAGGAAGTGGCCATCGATTGGTTAACTGATCCCTGAAGGCGGAAACGGTCGGCAATTGATTTGAAATCGAAGGAGTGACCTACCATGTCGGAGCAGCCCAGACCCTGGATGGAAAAACTGATTGACCAGGTGGAAGCGTTCGTTGAACTTGACAGCCCTGGTTCGTTAGACATCCGATATAACGAAGTCGAATGTCAAATTCTAATCGCTCCCGATGTGCTTGAACTCGTTGGTGGGAAGCACGATGGGGACGAGGTGTATCCATTCTTCACGGTAGATTTGTCAGTGTTGTTTGAGTCATTTGACGAAACGCCTGGAGTCATGTGGCACACAATGCATGATGAACTTTGGGTCGATGGGAGGATTGGCGGCGAAGATGCATTTATCATTTTCAAGAGACATCCGTTTGATGATGTTGGGCCAGCGAGCCACGTGTTTGAGGGAAATATGCTTCGAGAAAAACGAGATGAGGAGGAATGACAACACGGAAGCCAACCGCACGTAATCCTGTTTATCGCCCGCTCGTGGAATAGTGCATTTCGGCACGATTAGCCGTTACATGGCGGGTGCCAGCGCGCTGCCTAGTGTCACGCCTGGAGCAGGTAGGTCACTGTGACCCATCAGGAACTGGTCGATGGCGCGGGCTGCACCGCGGCCTTCGTTAATCGCCCACACGACAAGTGATTGGCCACGGCGACAGTCGCCGGCGGCAAACACGCCGTCGACATTGGTGGCGAATTGGCCGTGCTCGGCCGCAAAGGTCTCCCAATTGCCGCGAGGCTTTTGTAGCTCGAGTCCCAGCATGTTGCTGACGGTCTTTTCCGGTCCGACGAAGCCGGTGGCCAGTAACACTAAATCCGCTGGCCAGTCCTGTTCAGAACCGGCGACTTCGCTAAAGGGTGCTTTGTCGCTAGGTTTGCTCCAATCCAGCTGCACCGTGCGAACCGATTTGATATGTCCGTTACCGTCGTCGACGAATTCTTTAGTGAGCACACTGAATGTCCGCGGATCCTCGCCATGTTTGGCACGGGCTTCTTCGTGAGAGTAATCGACGCGGAATACAAGCGGCCACTGGGGCCACGGATTGTTCGCCGCCCGGTCAGCCGGTGGTGCTAGTGATGATAAAATTCAACGACTGGCTTTGTTCGCATAACACGGCCGCCAACGAAGCAGGTCTGCCAACTCTTGGGTGTTTCTACACAAAGGTACGTTAATGCTGTGCTCAGCATTAACGTACTAATGCGGAGTTCAGGATAATGCGGAGTTCATACGGCGATATCTCCGACCGCAAGGAGCTGCAGAAACAGGTGCTGGAAATCGCCGCGGAAGAGGATCGGCGGATCGGCCATGAATTGCACGATCACACCCAACAACAGCTCACGGGGCTGGGCTTACTCGCCGAAAGTGTTGCCGAAAGGTTGAAGGCGGCAAAGGAGAGGAAACCCGGCCTTTTCGAAGAATCCGAGGTTTCCGAAGTCACCGACATGGCGGCTCGCGTCGCCAAAGGTATCAATGAGTCCGCCAAACATGTCCATCTGCTCTCTCGCGGCCTGATTCCCGTTGAGGTCGACGCGGAAGGACTTCGCGCTGCCTTGAGCCAACTGGCCTCACGAATCAACGAGCTGCACGAGATTCGTTGTGACTTCGAATGCCGCGGACCTGTCGAATTGGCGGACAATTTTGTGGCGACGCATCTATACCGCATCGCTCAGGAAGCCGTCAACAACGCCCTGAAGCACGGCCAGACCGAGCGCATCGACATCTCGCTCACCAAATCAAACGAAATCATAACAATGAAAGTATTTGACAACGGTATTGGCATCGACGATAAGCGAGCTTCCGGACCGGGTATGGGATACTGAAGGGGGTTCGTGCGCGCAAGATTGGACGCAGAACCTGCATCGGCGTGCGCCACTTCGGCAGGTTCGAGCTCTTGATTTTCGACCGAGGTTTGTCCAACCGCCAGAAGAACGACAGGCCCGGAATTTCAGTCGGTTAATGTGACCTCCGCGAGTTGGAACTGAATGTAATCTCGCGAAGTCGATGCGGAACTCCGCGCCTTGGCAGTCCCCTGCTTGATCCGAAGAAGTGGTCGCGCGGTGCCAAGATCCCCGGTGGAGATGAGTTCTTGAGGCGGCTTCGGTGCCGGTTTTTCTTTCCCGGCCTTGCGGCGAGCAGGACCAACAGGACTCCAAACATCCGGAAGCGTCCCGGAGTTGAGAGCACGCGCCGATAGAAGGCGGCCGTGGCCGTGGGGGCGACGATAAGGGGACCTCGGCCCACGATGTACAGAGCGGCCCACGATGTACAGAGCGGCCACGATGGCGGCGGGTTCCATGCGATGTGCACCACCAGCGGATATTCGCTGCCCAACTTGCGATCGCTTTCCGAACCAGCGCGATGGTTTCTGCGGTTTCCAACAAGGGGGTCGGCCTCTGTGTGAACAAGCGATTCAATGACCACGGAACACATGAATACACGGAAGGAAGACGCCCCAGGACTGGTCCTGGGAAAAAATATCTCAAAGCCCTTGTATAATACGATCTTAATAGTAATACTGTCTGCGTACTAATGATGCTTCTTGGCAACGGAGACCTGCCTTGAATACGGACGACGCGAAGAAATTCCTTCAAAAGCAACTGAACGGCGCTGCCAGTTCGCTGGTGCTTCTGGCACTTCTGCATCAACAGCGCAGGCCGATGTACGGCTACGAGATCGCGAAAGAACTCCAGCGGCAGAATAGCGGTTCGCTGCCGATGAACCCTGGCGCTCTCTATCCGGTACTACGGTCCTTGGAAAAACAGGAACTGCTTTCTAGCTACTCTGAACTGTCCGATGGAGGTCGAGCTCGCAAGTACTACGAAGTCACGAAGACAGGCAGCGAGACCATCGAGCATTGGAGAACGGCTTGGCAAGGCACCAAGCAATTCATTGACACGATTCTGGAGAACGGTAATGACGACTCAAACCGAAAACGCAATCGCAAGGTATCGAAGAAGTCTCGAAAAAGCGCTCGAAGCGGCGCCACGCGAAGTTAGATCCCAGGCGATCCAGGACGCGGACGAGTTCTTGATCGACGAAGTGCAAGCAATGGACGTTGGTCGCCTGACTTCCGAACGCGCCGCTTACGATCGTTTCGTCGAACGATTCGGAACGCCCGAGCAACTGGTGGCCAGTTATCTGGAGCAGTGCGAAGTGGCGAGCCCCATGACTGTGAATTCGACGGCTGCTCATTCGGGGCGATGGAAGCAACTCGCCGTCGTGCTTTTGCTGGCAATTGTTGCTACCGGCGGTGTCTGTTACGCGGCACTTCGCGGGCCACCGAAGATATCGCCGTTCACCGATATCACGTTCGAGGGCAAACAGGTTTTCGTGACCTACGAGGGCCGCAACTACGAGTGGCTTGAACTGGATCATCTGTCGGTCAAGGACATTGTCGCATCCTCCAAGGAACAGTTTGGAA
>CBDUAB010000377.1:0-4889 GCA_965365045.1 uncultured Planctomycetales bacterium | reverse complement strand
GTCTGATGGGAGTATTTGGGTGCCGGCCGGAATCCGGTACTTAGTCAGAATGTTGCCGCTGTCGCTCAGATACCATCCGGCGATGTTCAGCGGACCCGCCGTGGTGTTCAGCAACTCGACCTTGTCGCCCGACGGTAAATCGGTGTGAGCCAGTACTTCGTTAATGACCAGGATATCCGTGTCAAAACCAGCATCGGTTATGCCAGGTGATCCGTTGAGAAAGTTGCTCGGTCGCCAGCTCACTCGCTCCGCCCAACTGCCACGAGGCCCCATCGGATCGACGATGACCAATGAAAAACCGTTGCCATCGGTACCGGGATACCAATCGTCGTCATAGCGAAAGTCTAGGATGTTGATATCGTTGGGAATGGGTAGCTGCAATCGAAGCTGTTCACTGTTGTTGCTCAAGTTGCCCTGAAACTGACCGGCAACTGGAATGCCCGTCCCGTATCGGTTTTCGAAGTCATCGACATCGTTGGCGATCACAATGTGCTCTCCCGGCCCGAGTGTTACATTGGGAAATGTAAAATTGACGCCTTCGCTGAGGCGTACACCAGCCAGGTTCATTGGTTCGGTGCCGGTGTTTTGAAACTCGATGAATTCAAATTCGCTACCACCCAGAGGATTGTAATTCAACTCGGTAATTCGCAGGTGTTCAAACAGCAGTTGATGGTCGGCATTTATCTCGCCAGGATTATCCAGATTTGGATTGGGCAGCGAGAAACGAATGATATCAGGCGCGCCGTTGGGTGTGCGGCCTTCGGACACGTCAATGATTTGCGGAGTATAGCGCACGAAATCAATCAGACTCCCATCCTCAGCGGCTAAACCGAGAACTTCCATTTCCGCCGACATGCGGAAATCGACGTGGTCGGGACCATCCTCAGGGTCACCATCTGCAATGAACAGCGCCAAACCATCGCCGCCGATGTAACTGAGCGGAGCGATTTCGTGGCGAGTCGGCCAACCGGTGGCGTTGTCGGTCAAGAATAGTCCGCCCAGACTGACCGGCGCCGGATTCGAGTTGTACAGTTCGAGGTAATCGTTGCTAACGACCACATCTGAAATTGTCATCCACTCGTTAATCTTGAGCAAAGCAGGGTCGCCGAGTGCGATTGTTTGGTTTTCACTGCCGATGGTTGGATGTGTCAGCCTCCAGTTGTCGTTCCGATCTCGCCCGATGGACAAGTCCGTGACTTGGACACCGAACTCAACACTGTCGATCAACGTCCCCCCATTCGCGATGCTGTCGTAGAAAAAGACCCCTTCGCCTTCGCCGCGAAGATTGAATCCCAAGTGAATACCAGGCGTGCCGTTCGGATCGTCGGCAAACAGCGTTAAGTACTCCCCAGAGCCGATGGATGTGCCATTGGGAAATACAAAACGTGTTGGCCTCGTTGCATCGTCGGTTACGCTCATGCCTGACAACGAGATTGCGACCGGACCGTCGTTGAATAGCTCGATCGCGTCCGGGAACGTTCCCTGATGATCGAAGGCCGTGTCGTTGGACGCCAAAACTTCGTTGATGACCAATCGTGACACGTTGGAATCCACGGTCCACGACAACGACTGGGTTGCTTCGGGCTCTAGCTGCCACTCGCCAAGCAAGTTCTGGCCGATAACGAATACGGTGTACGATCCGCCGGCCAGTCCGCTCAGTTCCATCGGTGTCTCAATTGGCGTTACGACGCCGAACGGGCCGTCATTAAGACGAGATCTATATTGTGTGATTCCGGGTCCGCCGACAGTAAGCGTGGCGCTCGTGGCGCGAGTCACGGCAACCGGCTCGCCCGCGATCGATGCACCGGCCGGCACCATGGCTCCCATATCCAATCCGTTTGGTCCGCTGCCCTGAGCGGTTGACCCATCGCGTAAACTGAAGTCGCCGCCGGATACGTCCATTAACAGTGCCTCACCCGACAAATTGTTGGGCCAGACCGCCAATTCACTTTCTGGAATCAATGAATCCGACACGGTCAACTCGCCTGTCGGCGGATTCGTCAGATCAATGGCCACGGCTACGTTGTCAAAAATGTTACCGGCGATAGTTGCTCCGCGCCCTGGTCCGCTTGTTTCACCCGGTAGATCAAAATAGAGTGCCGACGTCTCGGCATTCACAACAGTATTATGTAGGAAGTGCATGAACGCATCTTCTTTGACCAGGGCGGCATGCTGGATGTTTTCAAAAACATTTCGCAGGACAAAGAAATCACCGCCCGAAGAAGAGATAGTATTCGATTCACCAGGATCGTCGTTGAATTGGTCCTTGATGTAATTGCGAAACGTGTTTCCCTCGATGTGGACATCGCCCGTGAGATCAAGAGCGTCGTCGCCGCCACCCGCGAAAACATTGCCAATGATGTGAGGGATCGGGTTGGGCAGTCGCGGTGCGTCGAAATCGATACCGTCATTGTGGCCTGTGATGTGACCGAAAAAGTTGTTCTCCAAACGAAAATGACCGTCCGCCGGAATCCCGCGACCCCAGATATGTTCGCTCTGGTTGTCGGTTGTGGGTGCCTCGCCCGGATCAAAGATATTGGTGAACGTTGAATTGCGAACCACCAGTGACGAATCGATCGTGCGAATGCGCCTGCGATCGGTGTTGTCCAGTGTGACCGAATCCAATTCGATCGAGGAATTTTCCAAACCAATCATGCCGTCGGTGGTGATCCCCCATTCCACGACCGCCCAATGAATGCGGTTCTCCTCCATGGAATTGCGGAACTGCAAGCCACCCCAGCTCGCGCTGGTGCCGGGCGTGCGGGTGAAGCGAATTTGATCGGCTTCCGTGCCTACCGCGTCGATCCGGCCATTCATGACCATCCGCGCGCCCGGTTCAAAGAAGACGCTCGTACCTGGTTCAATCGTTAGCGTGGCTCCCAAGGCAACGGTCAGTTCCCCAATAACACGGTACGGCCCGTCCAGGACCGTCCACGTCGCATCTTCGGACAAGATTCCCGTCACGTCGTTCGTGCTGCCGGAATCCCGAAAGATTTCTACCCAGGCACTGTCGAATGCCACGCCGTTTTCATCAATCGCTTGCACGGGCAGTCGATTGATGCCCGCTTGGAGTGGAATGTCCGTGATCGACCAAGCACCGCTGCGCTCGTTCCAACTGGCTTCTTGACCGGCGACGATTACACGCCGCGTGCGCACCACGTTGGATTCACCCCGGATCACGCCGGACGTGTCCGCCGTCGTCCGCGGAAAGTCACCCAAAATCGGGTCCGTAGCTTGAACTGTAAGCGCCAAGGGCAGCGAGTTCTTGATAAAGTCACCGCGCCCTTCCAGGAAGTTAATCATACCGTTGATCGTGGCTTCCGATTCGATTGTGCCAAAAAGTTGCACGAGATGAGGTCGCACACGATCCTCGACAAGCACGTTGTCGATGAGATCGATGAAATGCCCGTAGAGTTGCGGAAAGATGCCGGGGAAATTAATCAGACGCGCCAGCGCGGGCACGTTCTCGGCACTCAAAAAGTTTCCGGTGCGACCGGTGAACATCGTGTCGAGGTCGTACGGGATGTAAATAAATCGGGAGTCCTCGAGACCGCGATACATGGCCCAGTCGTCGCCACGGGTGTCGCCGGTCAGTAGGCCGAACTCACCGTAACCGGTAACTTCGGTCACCGCGATCGACCTGAGCCATTGGTCGATATTCATCACTTGACCAACGTCTTCCAAATAGGTCTCGTTGGGCGAATTGTTTAGCGCATCCGTTAAGCGAATGACATCCGTCCAATCCTGTTCGCTGCGATTGGTCTGTTTCAAGTAGCTGACATAGGGTTGTTGTTCTTCGCCAAAATACTGCAGTCCAGCGCCGAAGCCGCCGGGTGGTCCTTCATTGGCACGCCGTCCACGGTAGCCGTTGCCATTTCCGTCGAGGGGGAAATGGCGTTGTGCCCAGTCGTTGTTGAGGACTTCGACCTGGGCGAAATATCCATTTCGGTTCAAATCGTTTCCGTTTTGAAAAACTCGCACGGCCCAGGCGTCCGCGGCCGGTTCATTGGCGAGCGCCCAAAGTGCGCTGCCGGCGATCTGGTCGTCGGGGCTCTGTCCGCCAATGTTGAATTGTGTATTGCCCAGCAACGGGCGATCCGAAGGAATATTGAAGCGTTGGCTGGGTGGATTGAGGGGGCGCGAATCGCTGCCGCGATATCGAATGCCTGTGTTGTAACGGAATTCAGTTCGTCCTCCATAGCTCCAAATCAACGTGGCGTTTCTCTGGGCGTCGCTACAACGGTGGTCAGAGATTTGGTAAAAGTCGCGTTCCGCCTGCGTCATGATTGTGCGGTACAAAGGCAGGTCCGCGGGACGTTCCACGTCATCGACTTGATAGAGCAGATTGGTCTCCTGCCCTCCCATGTCGTCCGATGGCGGTGGATAGAAACGAGTCAGTCCGCCATTGTCCTGTGCGGCAAGGTAGAACTCGATGACGGTGTTATGTTCGTGAGACGGAATCGTCGCGGTGAAAACGCCATCGCCAGCCAGGCCGTCTTCATGTAGACCGTCGTCGAACATGGGCGCCTCAATGAACGATTCGACCTCGCCACTATCTTCTCGATAAAAGAGCGAAACGGAGAACGGTCCAGTTTGATCGTCAATCACACGCGCCGTGACCAGAACCGTATCAGTGGATGTCGGAATGACAGGCGCATGCGCAACCTCCGAAACGGTTGGCGCGATATCCAGCGCGGCGACGCTGTTGGCTGCACCGGGTGTACCGCCGTCGGTAGTACTGGCGGTCCAGTTGTGTGCCAGGTCGTTCGTAAAGTCGGTGTTGATCAGTTCCAGCGTGGCACCTTCGCCGTCGTGAGGCGCGATCCACTCCCAACCGTTTAAGGTCGCCGCGCCACCGCAAGCCCCCACAAAATTCACGAGGTCGGTGA
>CBDUAB010000376.1:0-4890 GCA_965365045.1 uncultured Planctomycetales bacterium | reverse complement strand
CGAGCCGAGTGTCATGTCGAGTGCAACTCTAGCCCGACGCGCTAGCGAGGGACACAAGGTTAATCATTCCACGGGTTTACGTTATGCAGTAGTGTCCCTCGCTCGCGCGTCGGGCTAACGATGTTTTCCCCAACAACTGCGACAAAAACACGCTAGCGCAACTTCAAAACTCGCGCGTCGGGCTGGTGTGTTTGGTACGTCCAGAAGCACACCCTGATTCCTCGTTGCGTATTGTCAGTTGCGGCCAAGCTGTTTGACCACGACCGTCGGCCGGTGGACAAATGCATCGCTGTGCGAGGCGACTTCCGCAACCGTCATTTCACCTTCTTGCAGCCAAATCCGATAATTCAATTCCAAGCTGTTTTCGTCCGTCAATTCATACTCAAAGTAGGAACCGAAGCGACCGTAATCGCGTTCGCTAAAGCGGGATTCCTTGGGGTTTTCCGGGCGATCAAGATAACAGCACGTGTAGCGCTGGTCGTCGATTACAAAACTCAGGGCATTCCAGGGCAGATTGACGTGGTCATTTTGGCCTTTGTCAACATTGTGATTCCAATTCCGAAAGCTACCAGGTTCATCTTTACCATCCGGACGGAGGTAGTACGTTAACTGTTTCGTATGGTCGGGGACATGCTGCGAAGCACGGAATTGAAAGCCTGCATGTTGAGGATCGCCGTCCAGTTTGACTTGGCCAACCGTACTGACCAGCCGCGAAGCGAATTCGATGAGGTTCCCACCGGGCACATTGTACGCCGTCAATTCGCGTTGCTCGCGAGCGAAGACTTGGCCGTCTTGCCCCTTCCAATCCACGGCCAATACGTGGCGCCCCAAGACCGGACCGGATTGCGACGAGATGAAATCCGCATGAGCTTGAGATTCACCATTGCGGCAGTGCCATATATCGGCTTTTTGCTTTCCGTCCGGGCCGTACGAGATGCGATTGAAACCAAAGAACAAGCCACGGTGATGAGGAAACAGTCCACCCGGTCCCTTCGTGACAAGCCGCACTCCGGTGGGATCGTAGACATGATGATAGATCTTGTATGTTTCCATGCGGCGCTCCGCCGACGAGTCGTCGAGAGCTTCGTGCATATACTGCAGCACCGGGCGATTGTCATAAGATAGTCGCGCATGCTGGCCGGCCTCGTACTGCCACAAGAATTCAGCGACGCGCGAAATGGCCTCTGCATCAACTGTCGCATGAACGACAACGGTTTGACCTGCACTGATGGAAGGCACGATGAAATTCAATTCGCGCGACTGATTGTTTTGAGATGATGATAACAGCGAAGTGTCCGTTAGTTGTCCGAACGATTTGTGATCGCCAATCGTGATCGGCACGATCACGACATTCTTCAATTCGTCGGAAACGTCAAGCGTCACCGCAATCGGAACGTCTTGGAGTTTCTCGGTCGACGAAACCTGGATTTCGAATTCGGCCGAGTCGGCATAAGTCGAATTCGTGATGAACGACGCGAGAATTGCGGCCGCTGCCGCACGGACGAAGAGTTTCATGTGAAGAGCCTCGGTAAATGGGAAGCTGAAGCAGATAGTTGAACGACGTCAACACAACGTGGCTAACAACTCTGCGGAGATGCCGAGGTTACTTACGACGGCCTCGGCATTGTACTGCGAAACCGACGACTCCCAACAGCAAGAGTGCGATTCCCGTTGGTTCAGGAACGGCTGAAGCGGCGGCCGGCGCACCCATTTGCCAGTTTATTCCCAATACGTTGAGGTCGGCAGCATTCACGTTGCGGTCACCCGTGAAGTCGCCATTCTCCCAACCCAAGTCGCCGCTCTGCCAATTAATGCCGATTTGATTCAGGTCGGCAGCATCCACGCGCCCGTCCAAATTCGCATCGCCGTAGAAGGTGTCCAGCAAGGTCTCGACTAACAGGTCGACATCGGCATTGTCCGCATCTCCATCTTCGTCCAAATCGTACAATGGATCAGCCGAACCGAGATTAGCAAACATCGTGTCGATATCACTTGTGCCCACGATGCCATCGATGTCGACATCGCCGTCAAGGATCCGCACGCCAGCGGCGCGGGCCCAATGACACACGCCGATGTCCATGGGCGCGTCTTCGTTAAACACGAGCCCAGAGAAACCGGACGAGTGAGTAGCATCTTCGACGATGAATTGTGCCGCAGCCGGCTGAGGCGTACCCACTTCCCAAGCCGAAAGCCCGATATTCTCCCCATCGTAGTCCATCTGTACATAGACTTCCTCGGTCGCGGGAAAATCCAAGACAACGTACTCTCCCAAGTCCTGAATCTCACCATTTGTTACGCTGATAAGGATTAAGTTGTTAGCCGCATCAAGCAATCCGACGTATCCGCTGATCGTCGCCGGATCGAAAAACAACGTGACACCCAGATTGCCCTCTCCGGTGATGGCGCCGGGCACTTCCGGGACGATCATCCCGCGCATTCGAACCGAAGCAGTATTTTCGAAAAGCGAGGAATCGACTGTCGCGATCATGCTTTCATTGTCGTCTTCGTCTTCGAGTGGCGCGAACACGAAATCGCCGCTCTCGGCGTCATAGTTACCCGGAAATGCGCCCGCCGGATTGATGCTCCACGTCACCGGATCACCATCATCAAAACTGCCATCGTCAAACGTATCAAACCAGGCTTGCGCCCATGTGGAACTGGCAACGGCGCCCAGAAGAACAAGTGCCAAAATGAACGTTGCAAATCGGGCCGTTTGATGTCCGGTGACGCAGTTTCTAAGTGGCATAAGTAGTAGCCTTCGTGTCATTTCCAAAATCTCGCCCGTCAACAATTTTTCCATCCAATGAACGAACACCGCGGGCCTCGCCAGTGCGATCCTTTCGCACTGGGTCTAAGCTTAACAAGAAAACCCACCTACGGCCAACTTCTGGCAACTGGACCGACTGAATTCAAAGAAGAGTGTCTGGTGGTCGACGAGCTCACGGGCAAAGGATGCGCACCTTCGTGAATGTGGTTTTCGGAGAAAGAGGGCACACGTGTCGGGGATGCATTCAGCGCCTGCCAACGGGATTTCACCCCGTTGCGCTCTGAGCCCACCTTGACCTGGGTGAGACTGTCTTCGCTTCGATATAACGGATTTAATGGTCACGAACTTCGTGCGATCGATCGGATCATTCGCGATAATCAACAAGCGCTTTTGGAGGCCTGGAATGGCTGGTTCGGAAATTAGGCCTGGTGAACGTGTCAAGCATGTTCACTTTGGCAATGACACATTTAGTGTCGACTTGGTTGACGGCCGTACGATTTCTGTCCCGTACGCTTGGTATCCTCGTCTGCTGCATGCATCGACGGAACAACGGTCGAACTGGGAGACTTGCGGTGGTGGTTACGGAATTCACTGGCCCGATATCGACGAGGACTTGAGCACTGAAGGACTGCTGCGTGGTGCGCCTGCACCGCACACGGCCCAGCCAGCTTCCGGGCGTTCAGCATAGTCAACCAAAAAACGCCCGGCGTATGCTGGGCGTTGATGTTGATGTCGGTATCATTGGAGCCGTTTTTCATTCATCTTGGCCGAGACGAATAATGATTCCGCCGCTGCGGCGATTGTTGTTGTTAGCATTCAAGATATATTGCGCGTCGAGGGCTTTCTCGATGCGCATTTTGACTTGCTCCAAATGCGCCAGTGAATACGGATCCAACATGGCCTTTTGTTCGAGCGATTCGGCAACTTTATCTTGAATGTGCCGCAGTCGCACCAACGCCAGATTCGAAATCGGCCGGTAGGCCGCGCTGAAGCTCGACTCGGAAAGATTCAGGTCGATCAGGCGCTTGAGATGTTCGCGCTGCAAGTTAGCACGCAAGCTCGAAATCCAACGCTTGCGAGCCGTCGCCTTCTCCGTTGGCTTTTTGTCCAACTCGTTCCAGATCGAATCGCTTATCGTGTCGAGCAATTCCGGCAACGTGAGTGCATCATCGTCGGCCGATGTTCGCAACTCGTTGTCGTATACCTGGCGCAACGTGTCGGGGGTCATCAGCGCCGTCAATACCGATGCTTGGATTCCCATGATGCGATCATGGACTGGCCAATCAACTGCGGTTATTAAAAACCGCTCGTCCATCCACTGGTCCGCGCCCAAGTGTTTTAGCAATTCCGGGCTCAAGCCGAAGGCGTCGTCACGGAACGTGTTGTCGATCACGAATTCCAGCGATTCTCGCTGCGCGGCAGCCGGCACGACTTCGATTGGCGGCCGTCCTTCCTTGTCGCCTTTCTTGTCACGATGAACAAAGGCACCACCAACCCAATTGGCCATCATGCTGATGGCGCGCATCTGCAAGTGGAGCGTTAACTCGTAGCCGCGGCGCGCCTTGGCCCAACTGTCGCCGTCCTTGACAAACTCTTTCAATAGCCGCTCGCGGTGATAGTTCGCAAGATCGATCTGGTCTTCGGCGTATTCCAATGGGTTCTTGCCAAAGTCATAACGGCGAGCGCGGGGATCAGGGCCCCAGGTGTCTTCGTCGGTGCCGTATTGCAATTCCGGTTCGGCGACGCGAGCAAGAATCGGTTTGAGGTCCTTTTTGAATGTGTAGCCGTATTCGATGGCCCACATGTCGTAGGGACCGATGCTGTTCATGGTGTAATGGCCGTGTTCCTTGCAACCTTCCTTGGGCATGTTGATCGGCAAATAGTCCATGACGGAACCGGCATGAGGCCGGTCCTGTAGCTCACCACTATTGATCTGCTTAAGATCGTAGATCATCGAAGCCTTGAAGTTGTGCCGCAGACCTAACGTGTGGCCAACTTCATGGGCGACCAGTTCAGCAAGCAGCGGGCCAACAAAGCGTTCGGGAATCCCGTCGAGTTTTTGGTCGTCGTCCTCTTCGTCGTCCTCTTCGTCGTCCTTGTCTTCGTCGTCCTTGTCCTCGTCG
>CBDUAB010000375.1:0-4896 GCA_965365045.1 uncultured Planctomycetales bacterium | reverse complement strand
CACGATCTGCTGCGACTCAAAGCCAAACTTCGTTGTACCGCGGGGGAGGTCGATTCATCCGGTTATGCTTTGGACAAAGTGCTTCACAACCGCCGCGTGATCGCTCCAAGGCTGGCAGAGCTTGCGGATGTGACATTGCTGTTCTTGTTGCGCGAGCCAGCACAAGCCATTCCCAGCATTCTCCGCAATCAGCGCCGCACGCGACCGGACTTTACGCCAGAACAAGCTGCGTCGTATTACATTGAGCGGCTCACGTGCTTGCAACTTTACACGCCCTACCCTGCCCGCCGCATATTCGTTGAGTCCAATCAGCTAATTGAACAGACGGCTGAAGTGCTGGAGTTTATCGCCGAGCAATTACAGCTATCATCACCGCTAAGCGAGAATTATCAACGTTTTCGCCACACGGGACGCGACGGCTGGGGCGACGCATCAGCGGCAATTCATGCAGGCGTGGTGCAGCGTCAGAACACTGAAGCGGACCCGCTAGCGGGCGATCTACCGCCCTCATTATTGATGCAGGCAGAGACTGCTTACCAAAAATGCGTAGCATGCATCTCTGCAAATTGCCTTCCCGCACCCTGCCTGACCAGTCAAGTTTGACCAAGGCGCACAACGCACAGCCACAACGCGTCCGAAAACTCTATGTTGTACGGTGCGTTTCTCCCGACGAATATCTCGGGGACCGTTGCGCTGTGCTCTCGCTCGTCGCGGACGTTCGATCAAGTTCCGCTCAAACCGAACCGATATCATTGCTAGCGGCGGCCGCGAAACAGATTGTGCTCGGCTCGGTGTCCGCAATGTAATCGGCACATTTTAAGACAGCGAGTGGAATGCAGCCAAAGTACCGCGGCAGGATGCGGCGGTCACAAAGTTCTTGCTGCGAGTTCCCAAACGAAACGAATGGATTCGTACTTCGAAGGTACAGGATGTACTCGCAACGATCGTACAAACTCATCAGCTTCGCGCTGTTGGCCTTGGGGCTCTGCGCCTCCGCTGCGCAAGCCGACCGCGACGCCGATGCTGATTTTGACACGGCCAAGACAGCCTATGACCATCGGCAGTGGCAGGCAGCCGTCAATGCGCTGCAAGTTTATCTCGAACGCCATTCCGACCATCACCACGCCACCAAAGCGCATTTCTTCTTGGCCGAAGCGCTGGTTCAATTGCGTCACTTCGATGCGGCGTACGAAACGTATGACCGCTACCTGAATATGCCGTCTGGCGTCATGTTCGCGGGCTTCGCTCGCTACCGATTAGGCGAAACGGCCTATCTGTTACAAGACTACGAACGGGCCGACGCGCGATTCAATGAATACGTGGATTTACATCCCGAGCACGAATTCACGCCCAACGCCATCCGTTATTTGGGCGAAATCGCACTGAGCCAACACAAAAGTCAGACCGCCGCCGACTGGTTTCGGCGGGCGATGCAAATGGCGCGGAACCACCCGGTTCCAAAGTCGTTCATGCCGTCCGTCCGATTCGGCTTGGCCCGCGCTTGCGAATCCACTGACACGGAAGCAGCCCGGCGACTCTACGACGAACTGATCGCCGAATTCCCGGGGCCGTTTGCCGCGCGCGCGCAAATGTATGCCGGCATGATGGAGCACCGTATCGGACGCAACAAACCGGCGGACGCCAAAGCGTTTCGTAGGGCGCGAGACAGATTTGAAGCATTTCTGAGCACTTACCCAGACGACGAAAACTGCATCCCGGTGCGGTACTGGCTTGGTCGCACTTTTCTGGAGCTTGGCGACCACGACGCCGCGACAAATGAGTTCGTCACGGCAATTCGCGAGTCACCTGCACACGATCTCGCGCCAGATTTGCACTTCCTTGCCGGCGAGTCGCTGAGTCGAGCCGGCAAAGCAAAAGCTGCCGCGCGTTTTTACGAAGATGTGTGCAACCATTGGCCCAAGAGTCGATTTGCCGCGCAAGCTCACGCCTGGTTGGCGGCACGCAACCAAAGCCCGGCGGCGTCCGATGTTCGTCAAGCACAGCAACAACCACAATCAACGCCCAAGACCTCTCAGCAATACGAAGTCGACTACTCGATCGGCCAACGTTACGCATCGGAATCACGAATGCACGCGGCCCGGACGGCGTTTGGAAAAGTCATTCGTTCCGCAACGGGAGCGAATTCGGAAACGGCCGCTCAGGCGCAGTGGATGATCGCCGACACGCATCAGCAAGAACAGAACTATCAGCAGGCGATTCGCGAATTCCTCCGCGTTTCCGTCCTGTATGACGGCTTCCCTTATTGGCAGGCAAGTGCTTTGCTCCGCGCCGGCGACTGTTTTGAGCGATTGGGTGATGAACGATCGGCTGACAATACGTACGCGCAATTGATTGACAGGTTTGGCGAATCAGCGTTTGCACGCGATGCAACCGCGCGCTTGCATCGCGACGAACAGACAACGCTTCACTAATCGACACAGAGAGCTTCATGACACAACCCTCGAAGATAATCCAGAAACCAACATTGAGACGTCTATTAGCTGGTCTCATTATCAGCCTCTTCGCATTTTTCGCCAACGTCGGCATGCCCACAATGGTCTGGGGACAAGCTGGATTCGAACCGGCGGCCACTCCCGCGCTGGAGAGCAACCTTGAGCAGCAGACGGACGCGGTGGCCACAGCCAGTTCCGAATCGATGGCAAACACGGCTCGAGGTCTGTTGCACGTGGCGCGTGAGGGTGGCCTGCTGTTTCTACCGCTGGCCGCATGTTCGTTCTTGTTGTTTGTGTTTGCATTCGAACGTGCCTTTAGTCTGCGACGTGGACGCGTCATTCCCAAACCGTTTGTTCGTCGTTTTGTGCAGCAAGTTGAGGATGGCCAACTTGATCGCAGCGAAGCGATGCAGCGTTGCCGTGAAAACAATAGTGCCGTAGCGCAATTGTTCGCCGCTGCCGTCATGAAATGGGACAAACCGTCAGTCGAAGTAGAACAGGCGATTATTGACGCAGGTGAACGAATTTCCAGCAATCTCCGTAGCTACCTGCGTCTCTTTAACGGAATCTCCACAATCAGCCCGTTGCTTGGTTTGCTGGGGACCGTGGTCGGTATGATCCGCGCTTTCAACATGATCGCTTCTTCGGATGCCATGGGTCGACCGGACCTGCTGGCGAGCGGAATCAGCCAAGCATTGCTGACAACCGCCGCGGGGCTTGTTGTCGCGATTCCGGCGATCGTCGTGCATCTCTATTTTTCCAGCCGGGTCGATCGACTCATCACGGACATGGATGCCTGGGGCCAACGTGTGGTCAACGCGGTCGCGTCGGATGGTTGGACCGAAAAGACAGCGCGCACCAAAAAGAAAGCCAAGGCGGCCTGAACACATGGTATTAAAAACGACTCGCGAAGAACTGCCCGCGCTGAACTTGACGCCGATGATCGACGTGGTCTTTCTGCTCATCATCTTCTTTATGGTAGGCACCAAATTCGCGGAAGAAGAACGAAAGATCGATGTGCAGGTGCCATCGGTCGGAGAAGCGGCAGCCTCGGTCATGGTGCGGCAAAAGCGGACCGTCAGCGTCTTGCGCGACGGAACGGTCCTGCTGGACGACCAACAGCTTTCCATACCAGATTTGACAAGTGCCCTACGTCAGGCGCGGCAGAGCTCTCGTGATCTCGGTGTCACGATTCGTGGAGACGCGGATGGATCGTTTCAAAACGTAGCATCCGTTTTGAGCGCTTGTCGGGCTGCCGGCGTCAAGGAAATGTCCGTTTCGGTGCGCATCGCGCCGCAAATGAGGTAACGATGACTTTGGGATTCGTTGATCTCGGTGGCCTCAGCCTGTGGTGGTTACTTGGCATCTTGGCCATTTTGCTTTTGCTCGCGGTGGTTTATTTCAAACTAACGCGGATGCCCTGGTTTAGCTCGCACCGGCTAACCGTCTGTATCATTCTGTCGATACTCGCCCACATCGTTCTGCTCACTGGGGCGTACATGGCAAAGCTGTTTGAGTTGCCAACCGTCGTCGGTGACGGCGCAATTCGCGTAACATGGGAAGACGCCTACGAATCGCAAACGGGAGAAACGCCTACGGAGCCTCCTTTGCTACCCGACGCACAACGCAACTTGGAGGCTGACCCGCCAAGTGAACTCGTGCGGGCTGATATTTTGGACGACACGCACATCGAAAGTTACCCGATTGCGGTGGATCCGCCGGCCGAACCAGCTCCTCCGTTGGAACCGGCGCCGTGGAATGTGCCAGCTCCGGTGTTCGCTGAACCAGCACCAGCGGTTGCCGACCAATCGTTGATGCAACAGATACAACAACCAGCGGATGGTGAAAACGAAGTGCAGCCGTCGGAAACAATAGAGCCGCTCGTCACGGCCGATGCGGATACAGTGGCCGATCCTCTAGATACGGACCTCAATGACGGTCCAGCAGCGACAGCGGTACCACTCGAGGAAGTGCTTGTCAAAGCCCAACTTCTGAAAACTGACCCGATCCAGCAAGACATCGCTGCCAGCCAACCCGAAGCCGAATCGCAGTGGCGCAAGGCAACAAGCGACGACAGCGATGTTCTCACGCGCGACCTTGCCCCGGTGCCAAGCACTTTGCAGCAAGATCGCGCACCGTCGATTCCTGATCGTTATCGTTTGCGTGTCACCGCCAACCGTTTGCACGAAGTTCTTAAACGGGGTGGCGACGCGAATACCGAAGCGGCAGTGGCAGCGGCGCTGAAGTGGTTAGCGGACAATCAAGAGTCGAACGGAGGTTGGGACGCCGGCCGTCACCAAGCCGGTCAAGAGCGTGCCGTCGCGGGGCACTTTCGCGATGGTGCTGGTCACGAAGCAGATACGGGTGTCACCGGATTGGCCTTGCTCACTTTCCTGGCCGCGGGCAATACTCACGCTGCAGGCGACTACCCTGGAAACGTTGC
>CBDUAB010000374.1:0-4908 GCA_965365045.1 uncultured Planctomycetales bacterium | reverse complement strand
GTGAAACCTCGGCCGACTGACGATACGTGGCCGAAGTGACGATTTCACGGACCAGCCACTTCGTATCCCAATGACGGTCGATCAGTGCGGTTGCCAAATAATCGAGCAAATCGGGATGCGACGGCAGATTCCCTTGTCGGCCAAAATCTTCGCTCGTGTCTACCAATCCGATGCCAAACAACTGTTCCCAAAACCGATTCACGACCACCCGCGCGGTAAGCGGATTCCGCGGCGAAACGAGCCAGTTGGCCAGTGCAAGGCGATCCGGCTGCATGCCGGCCGGCAACGACGAAAAGACCGCGGGAGTGCCGGGAGTGACTTTCTCACCTTTGACTAAAAAGTTCCCACGTACGTGAATGTGGGTTTGACGACGCTTTTCGCTGGGCAGTTCACGCAGGACGGGTGTTGGCACTCCTTTGATGTTGGCGAGTTGTTGTCGAAGCTGCACGAGCTTTTTCCGTTCTGCCGAATCGGGGTAAGCCTGCAGATAATCAGACAACGCGGCGAGATCGTCGCTATCGATGTCCGCGGAAGTGGACGGTATCACGATTTCAGCCGACGGCGACGGAGGAATGGATATGATCCTCGCCCAGATCGGTCGTCGTGAGCCGTCCAGCAATACCAAACGGAAGTTCGACAATCGTGATTGCAAGTCGTTGTCGGTCCGGTTCCAAAGGACGATTCGCTGAATTTCCGCTGGCTGATCCAGATCAACTTCCCACCATGGCCCGTCCTCGGCTGCGGAATGCGTGGTGGATTTTGCGTTGTAATCGCCATCCGTATTGTCGTCAATCGCCAGTTTGGCAGGACCGTCGAATGCAACGCTGGACTGCTTTGCCGTGCCATCAAGTGCAATATTCATTTCGGCGGAGAAGACTTGTACCTCCGCCAAAGACAGAAACGTTTCATTACCTAGTAGTTCGATGCGCACAATCTTCGAACGGATCGGTCCCTCGGGCAGATTCGATGGAGTCCGTTCGAGCTGTGTGACAATAATCTCTTGTGCGGCGATTTCTCGCTGCAGGCGCTCACGTGCGAGTTCTTGACGGCGCGTGAATGTAGACAACGTCGGTGTCTCGTCGCCACGGTCCGCGTCCTTGGTGTTATTGAGCAAAGCGTAAAACTTGTAATATTCCTCTTGCGAAATTGGATCGTATTTGTGGTCATGACACTGAGCACATCCCATCGTCAGTCCCATCCAGACTTGCATCGTCGTGTTCACGCGATCAACGATTGCCGCGCTGCGGAACTCTTCATCGTCCGTGCCGCCCTCGCTGTTGGTCATCGTGTTGCGATGGAATGCGGTCGCGATCAACGTATCATCGTCCGCATCAGAAAGTAAATCGCCGGCCAATTGCTGGGCCGTGAACTGGTCAAAGGCGAGGTTGCGGTTGATCGCGTCAATCACCCAGTCGCGATAGCGCCAGATTGTTCGGGGAGGGTCCTGCGCATAACCGGCTGAGTCAGCGAAGCGGGCCAGATCCAACCAAACACGCGCCCACCGCTCGCCATAAGCAGATGAATCCAACAACTGATCGACGAAGCGCTCATAGGCATCGGGTCGCGAGTCCGCCACGAATGCGTCGGCGTCATCGATCCCAGGAGGGAGCCCGGTCAACGCCAGTGATACGCGGCGCGCCAATCGGTAGCGATCTGCCGAAGATTGAGGCGAAAGGCCGTCCTGTCGCAGCCGCAGCAGCACAAATTGATCGATCGGATTGCGCACCCAAGTGTCTTCCAAATCAGGAATGCCACGACGGTCGGGTACGACAAACGACCAGTGCGTCTCGTAAACAGCACCCTGTTCGATCCAACGGCGAAACAACTGACGCTCATGAGCCGACAAGGCAAGGCCCGTGGATTCAGGTGGCATCCGCAGATCTTCGTCGTCGGAGTAAATGCGCTCGATGAGTCCACTCTGATCTGGCTGACCCGGTACGATGGCCTGCACACCACTGTCCAATTCAGCAAGCGCACTGTCAGGGTCGTCCAACTGCAGGCCAGCTTCACGGGTTTCGGAATCAGGACCGTGGCAGCGCAGGCAGCGGGTGGTAAGCAGCGGTAGGATTTCCTGTTGAAAACGGACTGCCGGCTCCCCCGCTGATAGCTGCGAATGCAGTGACACAATCGCCAAGCACCATCCTAGCAATCGGACGGAGTCAGACAGCCGCGCAAACAAGTCGCAAAGAATCGTTGATAAGTTAATCAAAACGCAGTGAATCCCGAATCGGATTGGAAATAACCCGCCGCATCAACAGATTGCTAGTATAACCGTGTTGACGCCGTACGCCCAGATTCGGCCACCGTGAGTGCGGTGGGTCACTCGAGCCGAAATTGACTGGTGCGACGGCACAACAACCGGCGCGGCGGGTGTTTGGGACCAAGAAAATATCTAGGAAAGCGACCGGCGCCGGCTAGGTAACGGTCGCTCTGGTCACTCTCGGCTCGAGTGAGACACCAGACTTTCGCCAGTTGACCAAAGCGGCAAATGCCGGAACGTCTAGCGGAAATTCCACAACCTCAGTAAACTTCCGAGCTTTGTACCAATCGCGAGTACCGCGGACTCAACGAATGAAAGACATCTACGGAGAGCTACAGTGGCGTGGTTTGATCCATCAGACCACGGACGACGAAGGATTGCCCACATGGCTGCAATCCCAGATGCGGACCGTTTACGCCGGTTTCGATCCAACGTCGGACAGCTTGCACGTGGGTAATCTAATGCCGTTGATGTTGTTGCGACGGTTTCAACAGGCGGGCCACCGACCGATCGCGGTGGCTGGCGGCGCGACCGGGATGATCGGTGATCCAAGCGGCAAAAGCGCCGAACGAAATCTGCTGACCGCCGAACAGTTGCAGGCCAATCTTGAATCCGTCGAAAAGCAACTTGCCAGTATTCTGGATTTCGACTGCGGTGAAAACTCGGCGATTCTCGTCAACAATCTTGACTGGATAAGTCGCTTTTCCTATCTCGAGTTTTTGCGCGACATCGGCAAGAACTTTCCGGTCAACGTCATGCTCGCCAAAGAATCGGTGCGAAATCGACTCGACGGTACGGATGCCGGCCTGAGTTACACCGAGTTCAGCTACATGCTGTTACAGGCATACGACTTTGTACACTTGTTTCGCGAATTCGGTTGTGAAATCCAAGTCGGCGGCAGCGACCAGTGGGGAAACATCACGGCCGGCATCGATCTTGGCCGCCGTATGTGCGGTGAGCAGTTCTATGGATTGACCTGCCCGTTGTTGACAAAGAGCGACGGCACCAAGATGGGCAAGACGGAAAGCGGCGCCGTATGGATGTCGGCCGATAAGACGAGCCCTTACCAATTCTACCAATACTGGATCAACGTAGCGGACGAAGACGCTAGTCAGTGCTTGCGATTCTTAACCGAACTTGACCGCGAAGAAAACGAAACGCTCGACGTGGCTCGCAGCGAACGGGCACATGAGCGCGAGAGCCAACGCAGGCTGGCCGAGGAGCTGACACGGCTGATTCACGGCGAGACGGGATTGGAGACGGCTCAACGTGCCACCAAAGTTTTCTTTGGTGCCGAGATTGCTGGTTGGAGCGATCAACAGTTAAGTGACGTTTTTGCCGACGTACCCAGTAAGCAGATGAGACGCCAGCGGCTCGCCGGAGATGGAATCCTGCTGATCGAAGCACTCGTCGAAGCAGGACTGTGTAAGAGCAAAAGCGAAGCACGGCGCGCTCTTCAACAGGGCGGCGCATACGTTAACAACCGCCGCCAAAACGACGTTGATTATCGACTCACGGCGAACGATTTGGCCAGCGAAACGGTGATCGTTCCGCGCGTGGGTAAGAAAAAGTATGCTTTGTTAAAATTCGTTGATTGACAGGCAAAAAACGGTTTAAAGACGGCGTTAACTACGACATACTGAACTATCTGGCTCCCGGCAGCGTACGAACTGCAGGAAGATCAGACCGATGTCGACATATTCCGAAGAAGCCAAACAAACGGGTAAACATGTGAATCGTAAGTGGTTGCGCCGTATCGTGTTCGGAACCCTCGCTATGTGCGTCGGTGCGCTCATTGGGGCATTTGCCGTATATCGCTCCCTGCAATGGGTACCGCAGTTCTACCAGCAAGAGCTGTCCGCATCTAAAGCAAACCAGACTGCCGGTGACCAACAGATGGCGCAACAGATGTTGGAATTGCTGAACGATTTTCAGGGCGGTGGCGATGTGCAGAGCGGTGGCGATGTGCAGAGCGGTGGCGATGTGCAGGGCGGCGATATGCAGGGCGGCGATATGCAAGACGAGGGGCAGTGGGAGGCGACTTTTAGCGACGATGAAATCAACGGCTGGCTCGCGGTGGATTTCAAGAAAGAGTTTCCTCGGTTACTACCACACCGAATCTACGATCCACGGATCTCGATCTCTGAGCAAGCGGCCCAAATTGCTTGTCAATACAAATCAACTGATCTTACGGTCGTCGTCTCCATGGATGTGGATGCTTTCGTGACCGACGAACCAAACGTTATTGGCTTTCGGGTTCAACGAGCGCGGATCGGTGCCGTCCCGGGCCTAGAAAAAATGGCTAAGGATGAGATCACACGGGCCGCTCGACGGTCGCGCATCAAACTGCGTTGGACTCGGAAGGACGGCGATGACGTGGCCATGATAACAATTCCCAACGATGCCGTGTTGGAAGGACATCAAGTGTTGATCGAGAAGATTGAACTTCACGATGGCGCGGTTCATTTGGCAGGCCGCAGCCTGCGGATTGCCGCCGACGAATCCGCGACGGTCCAGGTGACCGCGCGTCAGGGCAAAGCATCTCTCAGCAAGAGACGCCAGCTTTGACCGCCACGGTGGATCAGTTGCACAGTACCTTGCAACGCCTCACCACCCAGGGCAATCACGATTTCATTCTTTTCGTGCAC
>CBDUAB010000373.1:0-4923 GCA_965365045.1 uncultured Planctomycetales bacterium | reverse complement strand
CTCGTCAGCGGCGTCGGCCGTCTCAGCATGCTCTGCAGTGGCGTGTTCCGCTGCTTGATTGTCGTGGGCTTCCGCGCCGTGTTCGCCACCGCCTTTGGGACCAACATGATGCTCGGCGGTCGGCGGATGTTCACCAAACCATATCAGTGCGGCCATCACGGAAAGCACAAAGGAGCCCAAGATGGCGCCGGTGGCGATAGTTGCCGCCGCCGAGCCTTCGTGGCCCAACCGTCGGCCAACGATCAGAATCAACCAAAACGAAAATAGCGGCAACAGAACCGCCAATCCCAACAGGAAAGGCAACATGCTCATAGCAGCCTATCCTTTTAGCTCATCCGCGCGATCAACATCGATCGTCGCATGATTGTTATAGAAATTCAGTGCGATCGCTAATGCGACCGCGGCTTCGGCAGCCGCCAAAACGATCACAAACAACGCAATAAACTGCCCGTCCAAGCCGAGGGATGTTTCGCGGAGATAACTGCTGCCAAACGCCACAAAGTTGACATTGGCACCGTTTAGCACCAATTCAACGCCCATCAGGATGCCCAACGCGTTTCGTTTCGTGGCCATGCAAACGGCGCCGGTTACGAACATGACGGCACCCACGACCATGAAATGCGAAACGCCGACAGGTTCAGTAAACGGATTCATAGCTTTCTCGATATTAACGCTCACTCAACGGAAACACGTCGCTTCGTGCGCGCTAAATACGCGGCTCCCACCAACACAACGAGCAAATGAACCGAAACAAGTTCAAACGGCAGCAAATAGCCTGACATGCCGGCCGACCGAGTCGCGTCCGATTCGGCTAACTTATCAACGCGTACACCGAGCAGTCCCAACCCGATCGGCGTTGCAGCTTTGGTTTCGGCTACCGGAATCTGTGTCTGATCCGCCCGTGCCGTTCGCCATTCGGGCACACTGAACGCGGCTTGCAGCAACAGGACGAACAACGAGCCACCAAAGATCGCCGCCAGAATCCATTCACCAGCAGGAGTTTTCAGAGACACAAAATTGGCCTTCGCGGTCAGCATGACTCCAAAAATCAACAGCACCAACGTGCCGCCGACGTAGATCATGATTTGCATAGCCCCGACAAACTCAGCCCCAGCCAACATGAAAAGCGCCGCCGTTGAAGCGAGCGAAATGATCAAATAGAACGCCATCCGAACAACATTCTGAGCGAACAAAACACCCAACGCAAAAGCGCAGGCAAACGTCGCAAAGAACATGAAGAATACCGAATGCCAGTTGATCGCCGCCAGGAACATCAGGCACCCTCCATTAACGGGCGAACAGCGCTTCGGCGATCAGGATTTCGGCGATCAGGATTTCGGCGAACGGGGGCCGTGAGGCCCGCGGTGGATTCACGAGAACCGAGATCATTTTGGTTTCGACTCAAACCACCGTTTTCCTTTGTATCCAGTTTTATTGCGGCGCTACCGCGGGCCTCACGGCCCCCGTTCGCCGAGAGGCTTCCAACGTCATTGGAAGTAGCGCCTGTCTCGACCCAACTCTCCCGAATTTCTGAACGAATTGGGTTAGGCGCTAAATCATTCGGACTCCACAGACCAAAGTACTGCCAGCCGAGGACTACCAAGAAGCCCAAGGCCGCAATCGGCACGCAGTACTTCCAGCACATCGTAATGACCTGATCAATTCGCAATCGCGGTAGCGTCCAGCGCATCCAGATCATGAAAACAACGCCGATGGTAGCCTTCAAAAGCAGGTTGGCACAACCAGCCAAGTTTGCCAGATATCCCAAAAAGTTCCACTCGGTGTCGGCCGCACCATAACTAGCCCATTCCATGATCGGTATTGGTCCGTGCCAGCCACCGAAAAACAGAATCGCAGCCAGTGCGCTGACGACAAACATCGAGCCATATTCGGCCATAAAGAAAATACTCCAACGCATGCCAGAGTATTCCGTGTGAAAACCTGCGACCAATTCGCTTTCCGCCTCAGCCAAATCAAACGGCGCGCGATTTACGCTCGCCATCGCGCAAGTAAAGTAAACCCAAAAAACAACAAACGTCGCCGGATCGTGCAGGATTAACCAGTTGGTAAACCATCCCGATTGCATGTTCGCAATCGTGGTCAAATCCATCGTCCCGGCGATCATGACAGGAATCAACACACACAGACCGAGCGGCACTTCGTAGCTAACTACTTGCGCTGCTTCACGCATGCCACCGAATAGCGACCACTTCGATCCCGATGCATATCCGGCCAGAATCACGCCGAACACTTCGAGGCCAAGTACGGCCAGCACAAAGAACACGGCGACGTTGACGTGTAGCGCCACCCAACCGGTGGCAAACGGCAACGCAAGAAATGCAGTTAAGCTGGCGGCTAAACTCAAATAAGGCGAGATGCGAAACAACAACGGATCCGCAGCCGCCGGCATAACGTCTTCTTTGGCGACCAACTTGATGCCGTCGGCGGCCACCTGAAGCCAACCAAACTTGCCACCAACACGGGTTGGACCAAAGCGATCTTGAATGCGGCCAGACACCTTGCGCTCAAGCCAAATGTAGACGGCTGTCCCGACCGCAACCACGTTAAGCAGCAGAAAGACATGAATGAGCGCAGCCAGAATGTATCCCGGGGCCGTCCAATATCCAGGCTCCCAAAAATAATTCAATAACTGATTAATCCCGTCAGCCAACGCCGGTTCCTTTTGCACTCCCGAAGTGCCGCTCGATTACGTAACTCTCGCGGTCCGCGACATTTAAAAGATCGTGAAATATTGCACAAAGTCCAGTTGAGGCATAGCCCCCAGTGACTTCGTCAACCCTGGCTTCTTAGTTGCTGCTGGCCTCAATTCTTACCAATTGCTGGCCTTCCTACCGATCGATCTCGCCCATCACAATATCCAGCGATCCCACGATCGCGGGCACGTCAGCGATTGGGCAGCCTCGACAAATCTCGTGGGTTACCGAGAGGTTGCAAAACGAGCTGCTGCGAGCACGCACGCGCCACGGAATTGACGAACCATCACTCACTAGATAGAAACCCATCTGACCACGAGGCGCTTCTGTTTCCAGGTACACTTCGCCTTTGGGAAGCTTCTGTGCAAGCTTGATCGGCTCGCCCCAACTGCCACTCGCCGTGCCGTATTGATCGATTCCTTGACGAACCAGGTCGATCGCTTGAATCACCTCGAGCATGCGAACGTAGAAACGATGCCAGTTGTCGCCCAAAACGGCATTCGGAGGCACCGGCGGATACTGGTGATCCCGTGGATAATGGCCGTCCTTCTCGACGATGACCTCGAACGCGTAGCCGTCATACATCTCGGTGTAGCGCTCCTCACCGTCGCGACGCAAGTCGTGGTCGACGCCGCTTCCCCGCAGCACCGGCCCGGTGCACCCATAGTCAATCGCCATTTTTGCGGGCAACACGCCGATGTTTGTCGTACGTTTGATAAAGATCGCGTTGGTGGTTAATAGCGCGTGGTATTCCAGAATGACCGGCTCCAACTCGCTCAAAAATTGCTCGCAGCGCTGCAACCAACCCGTCGGCAAATCGTCGGTTGCACCACCGGGCGTTAGATAGCTATAAGTCAGCCGCGCACCGCAGGCCTCCTCGAACAAATCGAGGATCTTTTCTCGCTCGCGAAACGCATATAGAAATGGACTGAATGTGCCCAGATCCAACCCGTACGCGCCCATCCCAACCAAGTGGCTGGCAACGCGGCCGAGCTCCGTAATGATCATCCGCAGATGCCGAGCCTTTTCCGGCAAGTCATAATCGAGCAGTTTCTCCACGCACAGCGACCAGCCGAGATTCATATTCATCCCGGCCAGATAGTCCATCCGATCCGTGTATGGAATCCACTGCCTTGGCGTGAGGTTTTCGCCAATCTTTTCCGCGCAACGATGCAAGTAACCAATGTGCGGTGTGACTTCGGAAACGATTTCTCCATCCGTTCGCAGCACCAGCCGCAAGACGCCGTGCGTGCTGGGATGTTGCGGGCCCATGTTGACCAGCATCTCGTCGGTCCGCACATCGAACTCGATGATTCTGGGGTCGTCTACCGTGGCCATGATCACCTGCCTCGTATTCCGTGGTATTCCAACGGCATTTCGTAATCTTTGCGCAGTGGATACCCCACCCAGTCTTCAGGGCAGAGTATGCGCACCAAATTGGGATGCCCCACGAAACGGATGCCGCTCAGGTCGTACACTTCCCGCTCATGCCAATCCGCCGTGCTCCAGACATCAACGACCGAGGGGACTTCGGGGAGGTTGCCCTCTATGTCATCTTTCCAACGGGGCAGCATCACCTTGAGCACCAACGTATGTTTCAGGGAAATACTTGAGAGGTGATAGACAAGCTCGATGTGTGGCTCCCAAGTGACTTTTTTCGCCTTCTTGGGGTCAGGTTCGCAGTAGTCGACGGCGGAGATGCAGTTCAACATTTCGAATTTCCCGTGAGCAACGTCGCGCAGATATTTTGCAACGTCTGCGAGGGCATTCGGGGCAATTTCGATCCAGGGATCAATTGCATCCAGATTTGCTCCCGTGATCGCGGTACCAAACTTGGCTTGCAGTCGATCTAACAGACCTTCATTGGGCATAATTCAGAACTCGCGAACAGGAGCTTTTCGGCACAATTGACATGTACTAGTCGCAAAGGAGCGGATTCACGCGGATAGCGAGGGCTCCGGCTCGGTTGGCGGTGGCAGACCCGATTGGGTCTTTTGACTGTATTCATCCGCAAGGGCGCGCACCCAATCGAGCGCTCCCAGTTTCCATTCGTAGGCAAAGGCGATCAGCAGCACGACGAAGAAGAATAATACCTCCACGGTTGCTAGCGCCAACAACTGCTGAGCACCATTGTGTATTGCTTCCGGTGACATCTCAGCGACAGATGACACATCACGTACACCGAGCTCGGTATAGATCGCTTGCGCCG
>CBDUAB010000372.1:0-4929 GCA_965365045.1 uncultured Planctomycetales bacterium | reverse complement strand
AGTCCGTGATTTTTCTTTTGTGCCTTTTTGTGTTTTTTGTGGCTATTCCTGAACGAGCCCGGCGTGTCATGGTGAGGGAGCGACAGCGAGTGGAGGATCTACCAGCGGCACTTGTTGCTGTTTAATTGCCACAAAAAACACAAGAAGGTACAAAAAAATGATGTGGGCTAACGTTAACGAGTTATGCGATGTTGTGAGGGAAACAGGTTTACGCGAAGAGGTATCTGATGACTGCGCAAAACCATTGAGTTCTTCTTTTTGTGACTTCTTGTGTTTTTTGTGGCTATTCAAATCGTTGAACCAAGCACGAAGTTGAATCCAATGCGAAGGCCTTCAAACTAACCAACATGACCAACCACCGACAAACGACTTCTTTCCTGCGACGGCGATTTGACGAAGTTGGCATTCGTCCGGACACGCGTCTCGGTCAGAATTTCCTCATCGACCTTAACTTAGTCGACTTGCTAGTGGACTCGGCCGTCCTCAGCGAACGTGACGTCGTACTCGAAGTTGGCACGGGGACCGGTTCCTTGACAGCGCTGATGGCTCAACAGGCTGGCCACGTTGTTTCCATCGAAATGGACCGTCAACTTCATCAGTTGGCATCTGAGGAATTGATTGACGCCGAAAATGTCACTCTACTGCATCAGGATGTCCTGCGAAACAAAAACAACATCCACGCGAACGTGATCGAGACGGTCCAAGCTAGGCTGGCGAATATCGAAGGCAGTCGCTTCAAACTGGTTGCCAATCTGCCTTACAGCATCGCCACGCCATTGATTTCCAATTTGCTGCTCACACCGATCGTGCCGTCGATGATGGTCGTCACGATTCAAAAAGAGCTAGCTGATCGGATAGTAGCCGAACCGAAAACCAAGGATTACGGGGCGTTGAGCGTGTGGGTCCAAAGCCTCGGCAGTGCCGAAATCGTACGGATCATGCCGCCGACCGTTTTCTGGCCACGGCCCAAAGTGTATTCCGCCATCATTCGCATTGAACCCAACGATGAACTGCGCGCCGGCATTCCAGATTTGCCGACGTTTCACCAGTTTGTACGCGAGATGTTCTTTCACCGCCGAAAATTCCTTCGCAGTGTGATGATCAGCGCGTTTAAGAACCGCTTGAAGAAACCACAGATCGACGCCGTCATGGCGCGGATGGAACTTGGTCCCGACGCGCGCACCGAACAACTCAGCGTGGCTAGGCTGCAAGAACTTTACGCGTGTGTTCGCGAGGAACTGCAAACTGCTGGATCGTTGTAGGCGTGCTCCAGTCCGGAAGCCACGAGTGAGGGGTGCGTGGCAACGCCGTGAACGATTTTTGCGGTGGGAATTGGTAGGATGGATTGGCCCATCCGCAACCAATATCGCGTCGGCCAGTCAACTTTCCACGGATGGGTAATCCGTCCCTGAGCACGGACGCCATTTGTCCGATACAACGCTGGCCAAGTCGTTGGGAAATCGGCTGAAAATGGTGGGCTGAATCACGACTTGGCCAATAATCCATTCTACAGCGCACTCCGTCCTTCGGACGTAGTCATTAATCGTTCACGGCGTTGGGTAGCTGGGGTCGATCCTAATCTAGCCCCCAGGAGCCGAGAAACGCTCAAAACTGGGGCGCTCACATAGGTTCGATCCCAGCCACGCTTATCGAATGTTCGATGTTCGATTGCAAGTCACGACTCAGCGGGCGTATAATAGCAGTCAACCTACCCACTCGCGCTCGACTCTTCCTCCTCGCGCTTTCATATTACCAGCACAAAGGATGCTTTGTGTTATGGCCATTCGACAACAACAGACGCCGTCATCAACAATGCGTGAACAGATTCCGTTCGCCGCACCCGTGATGCTATTGATATGCGCAATGCTGATCTGTACAGCAACGATCGACGCCGCGGAAACCGTCAACTTTTCACGCGATGTACGACCGATCTTTTCAAGCAAGTGCTTTCAATGCCACGGCCCAGACGAAGACAACCGAGAAGGCGGCTTTCGCCTGGATGAAAAGGAAAGCGCTTTTGGTGAAGCCGATTCTGGCGAGTCGCCGATTGTGCCGGGCGATGTCGACGCCAGCGAGCTGATTGCCCGCATCATCAGCGACGATCCTGACGTTCGGATGCCACCCGCCGATTCGAAAAAAGACCTCACCGACGAAGAAATCGCCACCATCGTACGTTGGGTCGAGCAAGGTGCCGATTGGCAGGGTCATTGGGCTTTTATACCACCGCAACAATCCGAGTTGCCCGAGGTGTCCACACCGGATTGGCCGCGTAATTCGATCGACTACTACATACTCGCACGACTCGATGCCGCCGGCTTGAAACCTACACCGACCGCGGACAAGCGGATGCTGATACGACGAGTGACGTTCGACTTGACCGGCCTGCCTCCCACGCTGGACGAGATGGAAGTGTTTCTCGACGACACGGACGACGGTGCTTACAAACGTTTGGTGGAACGACTGCTTGGCAAGACTGAATACGGCGAACACATGGCCCGGTTTTGGCTGGATGCCGCGCGCTACGGCGACACACACGGTTTGCACTTAGACAACTATCGCGAGATGTGGCCTTACCGAGATTGGGTTGTGCAAGCCTTCAATAACAACTTGCCCTACGATCAGTTTACGATCGAGCAGCTCGCCGGTGACTTGCTGCCGGGCGCGACACTCGATCAGCAGATTGCCAGCGGATTCAATCGCTGCCACGTCACGACCAATGAAGGTGGCTCGATTGTCGAAGAAGTTTACGTGCGCAACGTTGTTGATCGGGTTGTAACGACAGGCACCGTGTTCATGGGCATGACTTTGGATTGCACGCGCTGCCACGATCACAAATACGATCCGTTCACGATGAAGGAATTCTATTCGCTGTTTGCGTTCTTTAACAGCATTGACGGCAAACCGATGGACGGCAATGCGGCGCAACACGCGCCCGTCGTTCGCGTTCCCACGGAAGAACAAACGGAAAAACTCGCGGAGCTAGAGGGCCGAATTGCCCATATTCGCCAGGAGATTGCCGCTGCCGTTGGCCGCGTGGACTACGATCCCACCAAGGATGTTGATGTGCCGGCACCGACACGATCCGAATACGTTTGGATCGACGACGAGACGCCCGCAGCCCAGAAAATCGTTTCCGAAGGCAGCCCGGACGGCAAATGGACGTTTGTCTCGGATCCGGAACCGGTTTTTCGCGGTAAATTCTCGTCGAAACGAACAGCCGATGGGCGCAGCCAACACTTCTTTCAAGGAGCTAAGATGAGCTTGCGTGTTGGCGCCGGCGACAAGCTCTTTACGTATGTTTATCTCGATCCCCAGAATCCGCCGGCAGAAATCATGCTGCAATGGAACACCGGAGACTGGTCGCACCGCGCATTCTGGGGCGAGAATCGGATCGATTGGGGAAAAGACGGCACGAGCCAGCGCAAGCACTTTGGCCCGCTTCCTGCGACCGGACGTTGGAGCCGTTTAGAAGTCGACGTGGACGAGGTCGGCATCGCGCCGGGAACCGAGATTACCGGCTGGGCCTTCACCCAATACGGCGGAACGGTTTATTGGGATTACGCCGGCATCATCACCAATACGCCGCAGCTCGAAACGCCGTTCAAGACATTGAAACAATGGCTGGCAATCCAACACGCAAACGACGGCAAGAGCCTACCCAAGGAGATCAAGGAAATCGCCAAACGCAGCTACGATAGCTGTTCGGCCGGCGAACAAAAAACGCTCCGCGACTATTTTGTCGAACATGTCTACTCCGAAACACGTGAGCTATTCGAACCCTTACACAAAAAAGTCGGCGAACTGGTGAGCCAGCAGGAATCCGCCAACAAGCAAGTGGCAACGACGCTCGTCTTCAAGGAACGGGCTGAGCTAAAACCAGCGTTTCTGCTGAAACGTGGCGAATACGACCAGCCCGGCGAAGAAGTCACTCGCGCGCTGCCGGCTGTCTTGCCACCGTTACCCGCCGGAGCGCCGCAAAATCGTCTAGGCTTGGCCCAGTGGTTGACCGACGAAAACCATCCGTTGACCGCGCGGGTCGCCGTGAATCGCTTTTGGCAACAACTGATGGGCACCGGTCTGGTCAAGACAAGCAATGACTTTGGCTCGCAAGGTGAGCCACCGAGCCATCCGGAACTACTCGACTGGCTGGCCAGACAATTCATCACGGACGGTTGGAATGTGAAAAAGACTATGAAGCGCATGGTGATGAGCGCGACGTACCGACAGTCCTCACACGTGACTCCTGACTTGTTGTCACGAGATCCGGAAAACCGCCTGTTGGCGCGTGGACCTCGTTTCCGTCTCGATGCGGAAATGCTGCGTGATCAAGCGCTCGCCGTCAGCGGCCTATTGGTCAACAAAATGGGTGGCCCAAGCGTTAAGCCGCCACAACCCGACGGATTGTGGTTTGCTGTTGGTTACAGTGGTTCGAATACGGTTCGTTTCAAGGCAGACACGGGGCCGGACAAAGTCCACCGGCGCACGCTGTATACGTTTGTAAAACGCACTTCTCCTCCACCCCAGATGAGCACATTCGATGGCCCGTCTCGCGAATCTTGCGCCGTCCGCCGCGAGCGCACGAATACACCTTTACAGGCGCTGTTACTCATGAACGATCCACAATTCGTGGAAGCGGCCCGATCACTGGCACAGCGCGCCGCTCGGGATGTGAGCAAGGAAGAGTCACGTGCCAAATACATGTTTCGCTTGTGTACCGCACGCGAGCCGAACGACACGGAGTTAAACGAAATAATGGCCGTTTATCACGACCATCTGCAAGAGTATGAGGACAACATTGCCGCGGCAAGACAACTGATCGCCGCCGAAACGGATGCTGCGTCAGAGATCGAAAACCCGGCGTCGTTGGCCGCGTGGACGATGATCGCGAATTTGATCCTCAACCTAGACGAGGTGGTTACAAAGAATTGA
>CBDUAB010000371.1:0-4942 GCA_965365045.1 uncultured Planctomycetales bacterium | reverse complement strand
GGTGTTCCTCCGACGACGAACGCGGCTTCGGTCAAGGCGCTCCATTGGCCGTCACGCGACACGCGCGCCTTGACGATCGTTTCCTGAGTCAGCTCGATCGGGTCGACATAAGAGAACGCGCCTGGTGATCTTCCGTCGTCTGTCAGGCCGCCAGCGATCAGCCGCGGCACCATGAGGAAGTCAAGGGACGTTGTACTGGAATTCAATCCTTGAATGGCCAGGACGTTGTTACCTGGCCTTAAAACGTCAAGAAAGTCCGTAAGGTCGAATGGTCTGAACTGGACCGCGTCAACGCCGAGGCGTCCCGATTGGGCCCTGGAATCCCACGCCGGCGAATTGCCATTGAGATTGTCCCGCAGGACTTCCACACCATTCAAGTAAGCGACGACTCCGTCCTCATATTTCATCCGCAACGATAGTTGATTGAATGACGTCGGATCGTCCATTTGAAACGGGATTCGTATGTATGCCGTCGCGTTAGCAAGGAACATTTCCATCTCGACGTTGGTTCCAATCAGAGAATCGTAGTCGCCGGAATGGTCAAAACCGACGGCAGCGACTCCGGACATCCAATTGCTGTCATCAAATTCGACTGACGACCAGGTCGTTCCCAGGCTACCGTCCATTGGCACCAGCACACGTGCTGGGGAGGTTTCATCCAGAAACACTGAGCTGCCGTCGACAGTGACCGGTCCACTCCGAGGATCGCTGCCGTCGAGCGACAATACAATCTCGTCGGCGGAATCGTCGGCGGATGTCATGGAAAGCTGAAATCCAGCCGCAACGATCCCGCCATGTTTGCTGAACGTGGGAGGATCGAAATCAGGGTAGTAACCTTGGGCTCGCAACGCCGCCATCATCCTTTGGACGTTGCCCGGCATGCTTAGGTTATGGACTCGATCGGCCTCGGCCTGCCATTGATCGTCGCGCGTGCGGATGACCTCTTCCTCGCCGGGCAAAGCTGCACGGGCGTCACCCCAACGAGCCGATTCGGCAATGATGGCTTCGCGCACGAAGTCGTTCAGCGTCTGCCAGCGGGCTTGCGAGTTCTCAGCGGTCAGCGCCCCGTCGTTAAACAGGTGTTTATGAACTCGGTCAGCAAACAGGAGCATGAACTCCGGGTTCTCTCGAGCCGCGTGAAACAATTTGGCGATGATCCGGCGATTGTCGCCGCTTGACTTTGTTTTGTCAGAAGTGAAATCCGCCGGTACCCAGGCGCCATCGCTGCCTCGGCCACCCGGTTGATCGAAGATTCCAGAACTACCACGAGAATCCCATGTGTCTTCGGCGTCCCAGACGAAAAACTGCACCGGACTGGGTTCGGGCAAGTTACGATGGACCGCGTACCAATTGTTCTGTGGCCAATCAGCCGTGCCAGCGTACCAGTTCAACAACAGATAGTCAGCGAACTGCTGAACGTCCAAGTATTGTTGCAGCTCTTCATAATTGGCCTGGACGCTCATGTCCTTGTTTAACAGAACACCGACCAGATAATTCCAACGGATCGCATTGCCACTGATAGGTCCTCCGTGGTTGATCGCGAAGTAGTCATCTTTCCTGCCATTCTCGTAGGTTGAAACGAAAAAGGCATCGGGCCGTTCCACGGGGTTATAAACTCCCCAGTACAATCCGTTGAGGATATATCGGCCTGCTGAGGTGGAAACTGCGGAGCGAACTGATGGGCGATCGAAAGCCCATCGGGCTGGATAAGCGCTAGATACTCTCCGCTGCCGTTTAGTTGGAAGTTCGTGTGTGGCTCATTCTCGGTTAGATTCTTGCCGGTTGCGTACACCAGCAGATACCCGTCCTCCGGAATGTCCAAATTAGGCAACGTCCATTTAGTAAGCTGGCCGGGATCGTCGGTCAAATACCAACCCCCGACGTTGACCGAGGTTGCGGTCGGATTGTGGATTTCGATCCAGTCGGTGTTCTCTCCTGCGAAGTCCGCGACGGAATCATCCAGATTGCCGTCATTGATCGCCATCAATTCACTGATGACGAGCGACTCGCCTGCCAGCAGCCGACGGTCCTCCAGTGGCTCGACAAAGGTCAAACGCCTTGCTCTAATTGCTGACTGTTTTCTGGGCATGGCTTCTGTGCCAAGATTTCAACGGTCACCGTGGCGTTTGGGACACTCGTCGCCGGCGCCGCAGACATCCCATCATGGCAATACAGAGCAGGGATAAGGTGGAAGGCTCCGGCACGGCGTTGGCACCCGCCGCGGCAATCGATTCCTGCCAATGGATACCCAGAGCGTTGAGGTCTTCGGCGGCGACCGTGCCGTTGGCGCTGAAATCGCCAGCGGACCATAAAGCGACGGGTTGTTGCCAGTTAACTCCCAGCGCGTTCAAATCCTGCGCGTCTACTGCCCCATTCAAATTTGCGTCACCTGGAAGATAGGGACTGGCAAATCCATTCTCGACCGCGGCAATCGAAAGCCAGGCGTCGATGTCTTGGGTGTCGACAAGGGTGTCGCTGTTTACGTCAAACAAGAGGTCGGTCCCGCCGGAGGCGATCTCGGCCACCAAACTATCCGCATCCCGCGTATCGAACACACCATTCTGGTCAAAGTCGCCGGTGACGGTGGGGAGCGGCACGACCAATCCGGGCCCCGCGGTAAAGTTCGCCTCGATCTCACCGAGACTGAGGGCCTTGGCATAGATGGCCACCAAATACATATCTCCCAGCCAATCTCGTTGGTTGATGTCTGTCCATGTCAGCTCATTTCCCAAAGCAAGATCATAGTTGCTGTCCCAATTGCCCAGGTCGCCGTCCACCGAAACACTGCCCTTCAAGTTGGCGTCAACATAGATGTTGGCGTCACCGGACGCGGCTCGTGTGTAGACGACGTGCTGTAGCTGCAATGCCAAGGGAGGAGGCGTCTCGAGTAAAGGGTTCGTCCCGTTGTTTCCGGTAACGGAAGTACGGTATCTCCCCTGCCAAAAGGTCTGATCTTGGCCCAGAGTAAAGTTCCGATTGGTCGGGTCAACCGACATCGTGACGACACGAGCCGGCCCGTCGTTGGCGACGTTGTTGGACGGTTGGATCCAGGCTTCGATCGTGATTTCCTCCGTCAGCGGGAGGATGTCAAAAAGCTTCTCCGCGGTTCCTTGCGATGGGACATTCGGATCGGGCGCGCTCGAGATGACGGTTGCGCTGTTGATTGAGAGGAACCCGTCGCCCCACGAGACGGCGGATGGATCGTGGATCGTCAAGTCTATCGGCAGACCAACGCCGGAATGATCTCCGACGGTTGTGCCCGACCCTTCTCGAAAATCATAACCCACAATCAAGGCATCGGTCACCCGCGCGCCTTGGACCACCGAGACCGGCAGCGACGCCACCAAAACCAACCCAACTGTTTGCCGAAATCGATTCATGGTACATCTCCGACTGCAACATTTCATAGCCACGACTTACCAGCGAACGTTCGCTGTGCGGTGCTCGGACGGATTTATTCGATCCAAAAGGCAAAAGCGATATACGATCTGTCGCCAGCTATCTTACGCTACTAAGTCTCCTTTGCAAGATTTTTTTTGAACCACGAGATCCTCGTTCCACCGCCACGCAGTTGCAACCATTCGTCTTTCGATCCGCGACAAAGTCCACTTGGCCAACAGGCGGATTGCATCGGACGCTCCGACACCACGCCAGCGCGATGATGGCCGAGTCTGGATTTCAGGCAGCGCCAGGGCTGATCCGGCAGGCCTGAACCACCCTAAGGGTTGCATCCCGTAGGGTCTCCGCCTGTTGATCACCCTCGGCGAGTGCGTTTTCCAGAGCATCGAGCAGGTCGTAGAAAAGGTTCCACCCGGCGCGCTGCTCAGCGAGCTCATCGGCCAGAGCCTGCGGCGCCTCGGTTAACCGCCTGATCAACGGGTCCAGGCGGTTGGCGGCCATCTCCATCAGGTCCAGCGCCTCGGCCCGAGCTTCCTCATCACCATCCGCCAACAGCTGCCCAACACGCAGGGTCAGGCGTAGCGCCACCAGCGTCGTGGGGATGTGCGATGCAAAACAGCCGGTGAATGGATCGATCGTTTGTTTGACCTGATCATCCGACCAGGGGAGTGTTTTGACGTAATGCGAAAAATAAAGTGTTCGAACCAGGTCCCCAACGAACCGCCCCACCTTCGCCGCCTTGATCGCCAGGCCGGCGAAGGCTTCCTTGTCATGACGCATGATCAAGCCTGGCGAATGGACGTAGCGTAAAGGCGCCGAGCCCGCGAAGAGAACCGATAGCAGGTAGGCCTGATCTTCCGCGCGACCGATGAATGTTGGTGTGAACGGCCGATGCCGGCGCAAAGCATCCACTAAAATACCGTTCATGCCGCCAGTGACATGAATGCGATGGAGGCACGTGTTCCGCCCGTCCGGGTTTCCGCCGGTGCCCGTGTACCGCGTCATCATCTCGGCTTCAGTTGAAAGTGCCATCGGCAAACGATTGAAGAACGCCACCGCTTCCCCGGCGGGTATGCTGGACGGCCGCGTGACATCGGGCGTGAACAAGCCGCGAGCGATGTCCCTTTCGTTAACCAGAGCCCCGGCCAACATTCCCAGTTCCACGGCGTGGCCATTGGCATCACTGCCGCGGGCGCCCCACAGCGGCGATTGGAAGTGCTCAAAAACACTGCCGCCGCCTTCTTCAACCAATTGCTCCTGTGGGAATACCTGATCCAGGTCAATCTTGAACGTGGCACGGACGCGCGGATCTACCAACACGTGCCAGAGGGCGGAAACGGCCTTGAGAAAGCTGTAATGGCGACCATACTCGCCATCGACCCCCAACACCCGGCGCAGCGGCTCGATGTCATGTCCGCCATGGAATTGCTCCATGGCCGGAACCAGAACCTCGTCCATCAACCGGTCGGTGGCCGCTTCGGAAAACACATAGACATCAAGATGCGGCAAGTCCGGCGCCGCCGCGAACGCTTCCTGAAGATAA
>CBDUAB010000370.1:0-4956 GCA_965365045.1 uncultured Planctomycetales bacterium | reverse complement strand
GTCCCTTTAAATCGGGTATCCCAAATGTGGTGCGGCCGTCACCGCCGTAGCTGTTGCCGACGATCTCAAATAGCGCTACGTGTGCGCTAATAAGCAACAGCCGGCCGTCGCAAAACAGCCAGCCGGGAGGCTCAAAGTTGCCGGAAAACAATATGATTTCACCGAGCAAAGGATCAGACATGTCTATATTCCTTTTAGTTGCGTGCCAGTGGCACAGTGATTCGGTTTAAGACGCAGCTGCCAACGTTGTCCGCCGCTCGCAAAGTGATTGGCAACTGCCACTTGCACATGGAGCCAGGTTTCCGGCAACATTGGGCGGTTCAAATCGTGCTAAACTGGAGTTACTTCGTCTGGTGCCAGGACCACTTGCGGAGTCACCGGACTCGATTCCAGATCATGATTCTTGGGAATAGCAAGCCAGATCGTACCGACGCCATCCTCATGCTCCAGTATTTCCAAGCCAAGATAATCCACTCCACCCGATGTGAATTCCAACCCACTGTGTCGATCAAGCGTGACAGACATGAAAACCCCTTTCCTTCTAATGCTACGAATAACAAACGCGAGATTGCGATGATGAAAGGCCCTGTTCTGCTGAGAACCTATTCAACAGGACATAGCATGGGATACTATCAATAGCATTGCAATACCCCACGGTGTTAACATTGAACCGATCTAGCCGCGTGTTCTCGGGCGCCGTTTCTGATAGCACTATTGATACTCACTCAAAGGCCGAGTCCGCGAACGCTCCCAAGATGTCCATCGTGGAGATGATACCAACAACGTGGTCGTCAGTGTCGAGAACGGGCAGTCTGTGGACGCGGTTGCGGAGCATGGTTGTCGCGACTTTGGAAAGCAACGCCTCAGGCCGTACCGACGCGACATCTCCGCTCATCAGGTCATCGACCGTCTCGTGAGTCGTGTTACTGACAAGGCGTTTGACAAGCGACAACTCGATAGTCGGGTCCTCCTCCAAGCTCTCGAGTTCATCCTCCAAGTCTTTCGTCAATTCGACGAGGTCGCTCGAAGACACGACGCCAGTGCAACGGTTGTTGCGATCAACGACGGGCAGAGCCGATACTCGGTTTTCAACCATGAGTTTCAAGGCTTCGTGGACGGTCGTGTGAGAATGGATGGACACGACGTCGCGACTCATGACGTCCTTTGCACGCTGCTTGTAGATGCCAGTTTTCATTTTCACCCTCCTCAATTTCACATTACACACTTACTGGCACTCAAATGAACGCAAAATGCGCGCCGGCCGCCGCGAGATCACCCTACCGAATGCTAAAGCACATTGCATCGCTGGTTTCCGTGCGGATCGGCGCAGATGCGTGCTCATCCGCCCTGTTAGCCCACATTGCTCAAAGTAGGCCGGAACGAGATCGCATAGACTTTCGGCAAAGTGAAAGTGAGGCAACCTAACTCATTGCCACAAAGAGCTTTACCTCCATAGGATTAGGAACACTAATCTGCACTAATCTTCGCTAATGGAAATGACGTCAGCAGAGTTTTGATTAGTGAAGATTAGTGAAGATTAGTGTTCCCGCACCTTGGTGAATTCCGTAGCAACCTTGCTAACGTGACGCGAACGGCGCTGTCGAATTCGGATACCGACACTGGTCGTGGCGGCGGCAGGTCCGGGAAAACGGCATAAATCTTTGGCAAATTGATCGCGTGCGTGTGATCAGTCGCCTGCCGCTCCGCTATCTGCCGTGTAAAATCCGTTTCTTTGCTTGGCCAATGCTTTTTGCTTGGGATCGCCGAATGGGTGTTTGAACGAACAGTAGCAGTTTTGAAGGTTCGCCCAATGATCGAAGTCACCGATCTCGAGTTTCAGTATCCTCGAAGTGATTTTCGCCTGCGCGTTCACGGGATAACCGTGCGCGCGGGCGAGACGGTCGCGGTTATTGGACCCAGCGGCAGCGGCAAAACGACTTTACTGCACCTGATAGCCGGAATTCTGGTGCCAACCAGCGGCCAGGTGACGACCCATCAAGTCGAGATTTCAGCGCTCGCCGAAAGCGCGCGCCGTGATTTTCGCATTCGCCACATAGGTCTCGTGTTTCAGGAGTTCGAGCTACTCGAACATCTGAGCGTCCTGAACAATATTCTTTTACCCTGCCGAATCTCGCCGGCCGTCCGCCTGCAGCAAAAACATCGCGATCGCGCCGCCGAGCTGGCCCGCGAGGTCGGGATCGGTGACAAGCTAGGCCGTTATGTCCGCAAGCTATCTCACGGAGAACGCCAACGGGTCGCGCTCTGTCGCAGCCTATTGCTCGAACCACCGCTGTTGTTGTGCGACGAACCGACAGGCAATCTCGATCCGAAAAACAAAGAGCATGTTTTAGATATCCTGTTCGCTTACGTGCGGCGGAATAACACGACCCTGTTGACGGTCACTCATGACCATCAGCTCTTGCCCCACTTTGACGAAACCATCGATTTTACTCAGTATTGCGCCGTGGCCGCGCGCGCAACTCGCAACGATTAGCAATGAAAAACAGCACGACACGGACACGGAGGCCACACGGACTCACTTGGGGCACGACTGGTCCTCGTCATTAAGAAATTCGTGGTCAAGCAATATGACGGACATACTTTACCTCGCTTGGCGCTACTTGGCGTATTACAGAATCAAGACAGCCATCTTGGCAGCGTCCATCACGTTGATCGTCTACCTGCCCATTGGCCTGAACATTCTGGTTAATGAAAGCTCGCGGCATTTGACGACCCGAGCGGAAGCAACGCCACTGCTGGTGGGCGCCAAGGGAAGCCCGCTTGAGTTGGTATTGAGTTCGCTCTATTTCGAATCCGACGTGCCACCTTCGATGCGCTACGCCGAGGTGAAACGCATCGATCAATCCGGACTGGCTCGCGCTGTTCCACTTTATGTTCGTTTCAAAACTCGCCATGGCACGATTGTCGGCACATCGCTCGAGTACTTTGAGTACCGTGGGCTGGAACTCGATCGTGGGCGGCAGTTCGGAATACTCGGCGAATGCGTCTTGGGTGCTCATGTGGCGCGCGTGGCCAATGCTGAACCGGGCAGCTTCGTCATGTCCACGCCAGACAGTGTCTTTGACATCGCCGGTGTTTATCCGTTGAAGATGAAGGTTGTCGGCATCCTCAATCCGACTGGCACGCCCGACGATCACGCGGTGTTCGTGGACATCAAGACAGCTTGGGCGATTGAGGGCCTTGCCCATGGACATCAGGACCTGAGACAACCCAGCGCGGCAGACGTTGTCCTTGAAAAAGACGGAAACCAAATCATCGCTAACGCCTCGGTGATGCAATACAACGAGATCACGCCGGAAAACATTGACTCTTTCCATTTTCACGGTGACCCGGACGAGTTTCCCGTAACCACTGCGATCGCGATTCCGAATGACGAGAAAGCGAGCACGCTCATCCAAGGCCGTTATTTGGACGCTGGTGAGTTGGTACAAATCGTGCGACCGGCGCTAGTGATGAATGATCTTCTCGAAACCATCCTCACGGTTCGTCGCTACATCCTGATCGCCGTGGCGCTCGTCGGCATCGCCACGTTGGCATCGATGGTGCTCGTCTTTATGCTCTCCCTGCAATTGCGCCGCCGTGAGCTGGAGACGATGATCAAGATTGGAGGATCGAAAGCTCGCATTGTGTCATTGGTAGCGGCCGAGATCCTGGGTGTGCTCGTTGCAGGGGCCGTGCTGGCAGGATTTCTCTCCCTGCTGACTTTCTGGTTGGCCGGATCCGCCACGCGGCTACTCGTTCAATTGATATGACTGCCGACCATCAACACTTTCGCGCCCTTAACAACGCTTCGCTTTAATTCCACGAGCGCCTTATTTGCATCTTCGAGCGGAAACGTTTGTACGGCTGGCACAATCGGAATCTCCGCGGCCAGCGGAAGATATTCGGCAATGTCTCTTCGCGTGATGTTGGCTACCGTCTTGATTTCGCGTTCCATCCAGAGCTGTTCATGGTAGCTCAAATTCAACAATGAGTCCTTGTCGATGTCTTCCTTGCGTATGGCGTTGATTACCAATCGACCGGCCGGCCGGAGGTTACTCATTGCTTCGACAACCGGTTTCCAAACAGGCGTCGTGTCGATAATGGCGTGTAGCTTGGTTGGTGCACGGTCCGCCGTGTCGCCGGCCCAAACAGCGCCCAAATCCAATGCAAACTGTCGTGCCTCGGCATCTCGCGCGAATACATATATTTCCGTTTGTGGGTACATGTGCCGGACGAGTTGCAAAACCAAATGAGCCGAGCCACCAAATCCGGTAAGCCCCAGCAGTTCACCATCGCGAATCCCTGACAGCTTCAATGCTCGATAGCCTATCGCACCGGCGCATAAAAGTGGTGCTGCTTGCTGGTCCGAGAAGTTCAATGGAATCGGGTACGCGTACGCCTCGGAAACCGTCATGTATTCGGCATAACCACCATTGACATCTCTCCCGGTAGCACGGAACTGTGGGCTGAGGTTCTCCAAATCGTCACCGCTTGATGAATGAATCCAGCCCACGCCAACTCGATCATGCTCCTTATGGATGGTGACATCTCTGCCCACGCAATCGACTTCTCCTACAACTTCATGGCCGAGAACCACAGGCAGTTTCGGTGGGGCGGTGCGCCCTTCGATTTCGTCGAGTTCGGTGTGGCAGACACCGCAGGCGAAGATTCTAATCCGTATCTCGTCTGGCGCGGGCTCCGGTTTCGGCAACTCGACCAGGCGAAGCGGCTCGTTCGTATCGTTTAATGAGACAGTTTCGGGCAAAATCATTGCTTTCATCGTCGTATATCCTTCCAAATCACATGGAGAGGCTGTGAAAAAAATGTGGCCAAATGGACTTGCCCGGCAATTAGCCTCGCTGAGCTTGAGAGAGTCGTCCAAAGTAGTCATCACGCTCCCGCGTGATGCCAACGTGACCATCGAGTTACGGTAACGAAACAGGTCCGTCGAAT
>CBDUAB010000369.1:0-4957 GCA_965365045.1 uncultured Planctomycetales bacterium | reverse complement strand
GACATTTTCGTCACCGGCACCTTGCAACGTAGCGCTGCCGTATCGGCGCGGTCACGCTATCAACATCGCGTCGCCATAACTGTAAAACCGGTACCGCTCGGTAATTGCTTCGTCGTAAGCTCGCTGCATTAGTGTATCCCCACCAAAAGTACGCACAAGAACCAACAGCGACGAGCAGGGGAGGTGAAAGTTGGTAATCAACCCATCGATCGCGTGGAATTTATAAGGCGGGCGTATGAACAGGTTTGTGTCGCCAGCCCATGGCTTCAACTGTCCGTCGTGAGCCGCCGTTTCCAGAATCCTTACCGACGTCGTGCCGACGGCGATGACGCGCCCACCTCGGGCGCGGGTTTCTTGGATCGCTGTGACGGACGCTTGCTTGATCTCGCCCCATTCGTCGTGCATCACATGGCTTTCCAAGGTTTCCGCGGAGATCGGTCGAAACGTTCCGATCCCCACGTGTAAAGTGACACGGGTAATGCCCACTCCCGCTTGTTCGATGTCGTCAAGCAACTGGTCCGTGAAATGCAAACCGGCAGTTGGCGCAGCGACCGAACCCGGTTGTGCCGCATAAACGGTCTGATAGTTCGCGACATCGGCCGCGATCATATTGCCGTCGCGGATATATGGCGGCAGTGGGACGCGGCCAACTTGAGCGAGTAGTTCGAATGGGCTACCCGTCACTTCGGGCCGGGCGGCCCACTGTCCCTCGTCCAAGCGTGTCAGCAACGTCAAACGAAACGCCTCCCGCGCATTTCGATCCACCAGTGTGATGGTTTCTCCCGATCTGAGCTTGCCGCGAGTTTTGCCAACCAAACGCCAAATGCCGGATTCGTCGCTCCCCAAAAACAGGCCGTTCCAACGTCCACGCGTTTCGGTACGAAAGCCAACCAAACTGGCCGGGATAACCTTGGTGTCATTGAGCACCAGCGTATCACCCGGATGGAGAAACTCGAGCAGGTCACGTACGTGGCTGTGGCTAAAGTCGTTGAGCTTACGATCGACAACCAGCAGGCGTGCGTCGCTGCGAGTGGCTAATGGATGCTGGGCAATTAGATCTTTGGGCAAGGCGTAGTCGTAATCGCTGACGGCGGTCATGTCGAATCGAAGCGTCTTCCGCGTGCATTCGTGGTCAATGGAAAAAGGGTGCCGATGGAGCAAGGGCGCCGGCGGAAAACGTGACGAATTCCGCTGGCTGGAAAGGGTTTTCAGCTTACATGTGTATACCGATGTTCAGCAAAAAACCTAGCCGGCATGTCGCATGTGCATCTCGCATCCAAAAACTACCGGGGATTTGTTTTGTCGGAAATTCGATTTTTTTTCATCGCCGCCAAGTCCCTTTAATTCACGTGTAAGAAGGACTTGTTGACACCTTGTCCGCATAAAACGCGTTGAATAACCGTGTTGACGATGGGAGCGTAATGGGTATCTTGAGGGGCGTTGTGGGGAGTAATGGGGGGAAATGGTAGTCGATGCTGTTCACGGGCAAGTTTCGCCGCAATTTGGACGACAAGCAACGCGTTGCGATTCCAAAACGGTTGCGAAGCATGTTCGAAAGCGGCGGGGTGGACGCCTGTTTTGTTGCTCCTGGGACTGACGGATCATTAGCCCTTTACACGGAGGAGTCTTTCACCCAGCTGGCTAACCGGCTGTCCCAGGCAAAACCAACCGGGCAAGACGTACGGGCCTTTAGCCGAGTCTTCTACGCCCAAGCGGAATGTGTCGACATCGATGGCCAGGGACGGATTCGGATACCTAACGAACTATGTGTTTTGGCGGGATTGACAAAGGAGGTCGTGCTAATCGGCGTTCGTGACCATTTGGAACTATGGGACGCATCACGTTGGGATTCGTATTTGGCGACCCAGCAAGAGCGTTATGACACGATCGCCGAAGGCGCCTTTCTGACCGATGTTTCCGAGTGACAAAAGAGTAGGGCAGTCAATACCTGACAAAACGCAACACGAGTGCTTTGTCAAAGCTTGGTTTTAGGATTAGCCGTTTTGGCGATAGCCACGGTTCCCTCGTAAACAACCGGGGCTATCGCCAAAACGGCTAATACAGGCAGCCCTAATTCTTAGCTTAGACAAAGCACTAAGACAAAAATGCAATACGAAAACAAATACGAAATCCAGGGATACGTCCTACGCCGTTCGCCAAACGCGGAGGCGGAGGCAAATCAGCCGGCGGCCACCGGCTGACTTGCTCGTCGTTGCTTCGTTCGGTAGCGCGACGAAAATCCGCGAGTTGAGAGCAATGGATGCTCTTAGCTGCGAACTGTGGTACGCTTTCTTCTTTGCCCGAGAAAGCGCCACCGGCAGTCACCCCAACCGGGCGCACGGATGCGCCTGGGGGCAACTGCTGTCCTATTCTATCCATTCGCCATGCACGAGTCCACTTCTGGGCACATTCCGGTCATGTCTGCCGAAGTACTTTCGTCTCTCGAACCACACGTTGGTCAGATCATTGTGGATGGGACGTTGGGTGGCGGTGGACACACGCAGCTGATTGCCGAACGAGTCGGTCCTGACGGCCTCGTAATTGCAATTGATCGCGACCATGCCGCCGTTGTGGCGGCGCGGGATCGATTTGGCGAGCTTTCGAAGAACGACAGGGCGCCCGTGCGAGCGATGCAGGGGAATTATTGCGACTTGCCCGAATTATTGGCGTCGCTGGACATTACAGCGGTTGATGCCGTGCTATTGGATTTGGGGCTTTCTAGCGATCAATTAGCGGACGAAGACCGTGGTTTTAGTTTTCACGCGGATGGGCCGCTTGATTTACGATTTGATACGGCGCGTGGCGAACCGGCGTGGCGATTGGTAAATCGGCTCAGCGCTCAACACTTGGCGGATCTGTTGTATCAATATGGTGAGGAACGCCACAGTCGCCGCGTTGCCCGCCGGATTGTGGAACGACGTCGGGACGAACCGATTCGCACCGCCAGACAATTCGCCGACATCGTCAGGGCGGCTTTGCCTAGGGATCCTCGACAGCGCATTGATCCTGCGACCCGCTCATTCCAAGCGCTGCGGATTGCTGTCAACGACGAACTAAAATCATTGGAGATTGCTCTGCGACGGTTGCCGACTTGTGTGCGCCCGGGAGGCGCGGTGGCGATTATTTCGTTTCATTCGCTCGAAGATCGCCTGGTGAAGAACGCTTTTCGCGACAATGACCGATACGAAGTCATAACGCGTAAGCCACTACGTCCCTCACCGACCGAGATTGCCCAGAATCCGCGGAGCCGCAGTGCGCGGTTTCGTGTGGCGCGTGTAACGGATAGTACCGAATGACGGACGTCACAGTTCAGTGCATTGTTTCCGGTGGGCAAACCGGCGTGGACCGCGGGGCATTGGATGCGGCGCTCGAGCTAGGTGTCGAGCAGGGCGGCTGGTGCCCGCGTGGCAGGCGGTCCGAAGACGGCAAGATTCCCGCCAGCTATCTGTTGCGGGAGACCGATTCTTACGAATATCGTGACCGAACTGAGCGGAACGTGATCGACTCGGGCGGTACGTTGATTCTTTATCGCGACAACTTAACGGGTGGAACCAAGTTCACCTATCGCATGGCGCGGGAGCATAGCCGACCCAGTTTTTTGGTCGATCTAACCGAGCGGCTGGATGTGGAATCAGTACGTCAATGGTTACGCGTCGAAGCTATTCGTGTGCTCAACGTCGCGGGTCCGCGAGAAAGCACGCACCCCGGAATTATGGTCGCGGCCCGTGATGCGGTGATCGAGATTCTCGCTGGAGCCTAACGGCTGGCGTGTTTCAAACTTGGCATTGCAGTGGTTTTTTGTTCCCGTCCATTTTGTTGCGCGCACTCGAATAAGTCCTGGTGGTGGCGGGCCTGGCCCTGTCAAATTGGCCCTTTCCGATTGCGGCTGAATTGACCGTGTGGTTGCAAAAGAGGGCCATCGTACAAGAGAAATCTGCAACGCTGGTATCGACTCACTTCCGCACGATTGGCCGGACCCAGGTCTGTCCTTTTTTATAGCGTTCTGCACGATCAATGACCGTTGCATCCTTGCTCGTGAGCACCACCTTGTCGAGCGCCCGATCGAACTCCGTCTTGTTAGGCTCACGAAGTGTGCGATGGTGGGCAAGTTCGACAACCGTTTCGCATGCCTGTTGAGCAAAGCGAGCCTGATCCAGATAAGGAGAAATGAAACGGAGTGTCTCTGGGATGCGGATTGCCCGCGCGCGTTGTAGCACCAGATTACGTTCCGTGTCGCGCGTCGACATGGTCATGGCCTGTTGAAGCAATTCCAGTTTTTGAATGTCAGTTCGCCCGTCGGGCAGCGGCGCGACGCGAATCAGTGCGCGCAGCGCCGTCGTCCGGTGTGCCGCGTGTTTGTCCGTTTTCGCCAACTTGATCAGCTGCGGAGCGACTGACGCATTAGGCCAATTGGACAATGCTCGAAGGCCCGCCGAGTGCTGTCCCGGATCTCGGCTGGCGATCGCGCCGGCAACCATCGAGAGCGCCGCGGGACCGCCGACTCGACCCAGCGTGGACAGCATGGTTGTCCGGTCCGTTTGATTCAACCTGGCCATGGCGGCCAACAAAGGATCGGCCCGCTTGTCTTGTTCGTCGATCCGGCCGCAGACAAACATCACGGCCTTCTCGGCGGCGGCGCGCTCGGAACCGGTCTGGGCTCGCAACACTCCCCGGACCATGGCCGGAATGTGTTCCGGACCGGCCAACTGTCCGAGCGCCGTCATCGCCGCGCCGCGTACCGTCGCGTCGGAATCCAAGGCGGCTGACAGAATGTCAGGGATCGTGGCGAAAGCGCGGCGGGCTGACAGGATTTCGATCAAAGATGCACGCAGCGCGGGCGTCGTCTTTTTCATCTCGGCGGCGATCGTCAACGGGGCCGACTCACCAGGTAGGCGAATCAAACTGGCTCGTGCGGCAGTTTTTTCCGCCTCCGACGCTTTCCCGAGTAACCGGACCA
>CBDUAB010000368.1:0-4962 GCA_965365045.1 uncultured Planctomycetales bacterium | reverse complement strand
GTATGGCGGCTTTGGCTACGGCCAAGGATTCGCTCCTTGGCTGTACCAATCGGGACACATTCCCGTCCCTCCGTACTTTGCGCTTCATCCGCCTGTTTATTATAGTCAGCCGGTACCGCGTACCTACGGTTATAGCCCGTTTGCGTATCGGAGCAACGTCAGGACGCCTGAGGTTATCGACGCGACGCCGGCTGCCGTGATCACGAATCCATATTTCGATAAACAAAATACGTTGGAAAGCAAGGCCTCAACGGGAGATGACGACGTTGCCACAAACGTTACTCCTCAAGAGATCCTCAATCCGTACGTCGACTTGAACAATGGTTCGGCCGATATTCCAGTCGCGAAGACCACAGAGAATATTGCCCACGAACATCAAGACGTCAGCAAAGACGACTCTGAAGTCACCGACGATGATACTACGGAAGTTACTGCCGAAGAAATCCTCAATCCATACGTCGAGCGGGAATCGGAGGCTTAGAACGCGAAAAGTACATCCAAAAACCGCGCTCAATGAGGGTCTCCCGACCCCGCCGAAAGCGCCGACCGAAGGTCTCCCGTGGCTCTGGGAGACCTTCGGTCGGTCGGGCGGCTCGGTCGGGAGACCGGCCGCAGCGGTTTTTGGAAAGGCCTAAACTCGGACAGCCAAAAGATCGTTTCTCAGAGAAAGACCAATTCTGGCCGCGCGCAAGACCCACAGGTCGGCATTCGGCTTTTTCTGTGTAGCTGCTAGCTATCATCGACAACGGGCCCTGCCCGTCGCAAACGGGCAATGCACGTCTTTCTCTTAAGTGACCTTGAATTCAACGGTGCGACGCGCAGCGGCGGCTGCTGTCAGCGAAAGCGCTCTTGGACGCGTACTATTAAAACAGTAACGTTTGGCCGGATTCGCGAATGGATTCGTGGGTCTCGAGACGGCTTGGAAAGGAGTCCTCGGATGATACGGCTGCTCGCTATTTGCCTTACGACAATCATGCTAGTTGGCTGCCAGTATCCCAATTCCACGCCAACCTACGATCCATTCACCGCAGCGGGTTCTCAACGTATTCCGCCGCCCGCGACGGGATTCAATCAATCTTCGGGTTACCAGGGCGCGCCCAGCTACCAACCGCCCATCACCCAACAACCGCCGGCTGCGGTCCCGCCGGCAAACAATTATCAGCCCCCAGTTAGTTACCAAGCGCCATCATTAACTGTCCCGCAAATACAATCCGCGCCGCCAGCAACCGGTTTTCCGCCGACCAACTCATCGCCTGCCACCTTGCAGCCGGTGTCTCCAAATAGTGGCGTCCATTGGGATTACTCGACGCCAGCGACGGCGACCGCTAGTCGATCGACTCCAACGCCGCGTGCCACACCTAGTTGGCCACCGCGTCGTCCCTTGCGTCAATCCGACCAGTTGACCTGGAGCGATCCGCAAGTTCCGGGAGGCGTGCGTCATGCCGCAGCCCAAATTCCCTACGGCAACAACACGGGCGCGAATCGCATTCCGACACTTGCGCCAGCCTCACTCACGGTACGCCCTTCGGTCGTCCGATCGAATTCGATTTCGCCGATACCTGGTCGTGTCGCTGCCTACGACGAAGCTTACCTGCAGCCCTCCGTGGTGCCCTACCCTGCGAATCAATCATATGGAGTCGCCGACCAATGGCGTTCACGTCAAAGATGACGTGGCCGAACGCGAACAAATGCATTGGCACCAGCGTTCTACTCGTATCATTGCTGATAACGAGTTCCGTCAACGCGGCGGCCAATAACATTGACCAAGCGGTTCCCAGTCAACTTGGGCAAACTCAACACTTGGTCATGATGATCGTGTATGCCACGGTCGCGTTGACCTTCTCATTTCTGTGTTCCGTGGCCGAAGCGGTCGTCCTCAGCGTTTCGCCATCGTACATCGCCACGCTCAAGAAAGAAGGCAGGAAAGGCGCGAGCCTGCTGCAGCGGATTAAGGCCAATATCGATCGATCTTTGGCCGCCATTCTCACTTTGAACACAATTGCACACACCGTCGGCGCCGGTGGTGCTGGCGCCGAAGCGGCTGCGTACTTTGGAGATCAATACGTAGGCGTCGCGATGGCGATTCTCACGCTGCTAATTCTCTTTTTGTCCGAGATTATTCCCAAGACAGTCGGCGCCGTCTACTGGCGAAAACTGGCTCTGCTCACCGCACGATTTGTGCAGCTGCTGATATGGTTGCTGTATCCGCTTATTCTTGTTTCGGAGCAACTGACACAACTGCTGACGCGCGGCAAGAAGATTCACGGGTTTAATCGCGAGGAGTTCGCGGCACTCGCTGATATCGGCGCCGCCAGCGGCCATCTCGATCCCAAAGAATTTCGCATTCTCAAAAACCTTTTTCGTTTTCCGGTTCTTTGTGCCGAAGACATCATGACGCCGCGGACCGTCGTCTTTACCTTGCAACAAGATCTTTCGGTCCACGAAGTAATGGAAAAACATAAGGAAATAAGCGTTACTCGTATTCCGATCTACGGCGAAAACCGCGATGACATTTCGGGTTTTGTGTTGAAGACCGACATGTTATTGAACGAATCCCAAGGCAAAAGTAAAGCAAAACTGCGTGACCTCCGCCGTGACATTCGCGCCGTCCAAGAGTCAACACCACTTAGCCAAGTACTCGAAGAACTTTTGGATAACCGAGCGCACATTCTGCTGGTAGTTGACCAATACGGCGGCACGTCCGGCCTTGTGACACTCGAAGACGTCGTCGAGACACTCATTGGCTTCGAAATCGTTGACGAATCCGACAAGATCGACGACATGCGCAAACTGGCACGGCAGCGATGGGAAGAGCGCATGGATCGCATCGGAATCGATGTTCGCGACTCGGGAAAACAGCTGCCTGAGTCGTAATACAGTTCACAATTAATGGCCCGCTTCGCATGATCTCACGGTTCCCATCATGCGTAAACCCCGCGTTCTCGATTCGTTTTTCGGCGATAAAACGCAGAGACGCAGAGACGCAGAGGGCCACAGAGGCGTGTTTCGGCGATTCTCACGTGTCATTTCAAGACATCCTCGGCGAAGACCTCAGTAAGAAATGTTGAATCGCACAGTTCTTGTGTATCGCCCATCGTGCTTTTTCTCTGCGGCCCTCTGCGTCTCTGCGACCTCTGCGTTTCATTCTTTGCACTGTTTTTGCAAGCTTACGTTGAGTTTCGCTTTGACAGTGGGCCATTAGGGAGTTCCCGGTTTCCACGAGAGGATTCTCTTACCCAGCTCTTGCCAAACCGGTCGCGGCCGATTGTACTATTCACATGGCAATAGACAAGATTTCGAAGTTCAGCGCGGCAATGACGATTTCGGCGTCGCTGCTCGTTTGTGTATCTGTACGTATCGCAACGGCCGACTCCCCCGAAGTCGGCATCGAGAAACGGGTGCCGTGGACTACGTCCCGAATTACTGGCTCACCCGACCCGCCGCTACCCTACGTGACCGAGCGCGCCTTTCCAGCACTCAAATTTAACCAGTGTCTTGATATTACTAATGCACCGGGCAGCGACCGTCTGTTTGTCGTCGAACAGTCGGGCAAGATATTCTCCTTCTCCAATCGCCCCGATGTGGAGACGGCCGACCTCGTCATTGACTTTGCCAAGGAAGTTGCAGGTGTCGAACAAGTCTACGCAATTGCTTTTCATCCCGACTTTGAACACAACCGGTATTGCTACGTTTGTTACATCAAGGCAGCAGGACTCAAAGATGGAACGCACGTCGCGCGGTTTCGCGTGACAGACGCGGATCCGCCAACGATCGACGCGGCGAGCGAGCAGACGATCATTACCTGGCTGTCCGGAGGTCACAACGGATGTTGTTTGAAATTCGGGCCCGATGGCTATCTCTACATTTCCACGGGAGATGGTGTTGGTCCCAACCCGCCCGACATAAAGCAGACCGGGCAGGACATCAGCGACTTGCTCTCGTCCATTTTGCGAATCGACGTCGATCACACCAACGTCAACGAAACCAACGACGGACAAAACTATCGCATCCCTACCGATAATCCTTTCGTCGATTCGCCCGGCGCACGCGGCGAAATTTGGGCATACGGTTTTCGCAATCCATGGCGGATGAGCTTTGATCGCAAGACGGGCGATCTTTGGGTTGGCGATGTCGGCTGGGAGTTGTGGGAACTACTCGATTGCGTCCAACGCGGAGGTAACTATGGGTGGAGCGTGATGGAAGGCTTGCAACCGACAAACCCGGAATGGCCGCGCGGCCCGACTCCCATCTTGCCACCAACGATCGATCATCCGCACTCAGAGTCCTCCTCGATCACTGACGGTTTGACGTATTACGGTAGCCGTCTGAACGAATTACATGGTACACACATCTACGCGGACTATGACACCGGCAAGTTTTGGGGATTCCGTTACGAGAACGGCCAAGTGGTCGATCATCGGGAACTCGCTGACACGACGCACAGAGTCGTCGGTTTCGGTGAAGACAGCGACGGCGAGTTTTACTTGCTCGATCACACGGCCGGTACGATTCATCGTATGGTGCCTAACCCACACCAAGATCAGCAGAGTACTTTTCCACACAAGCTGAGCGAAAGCGGCCTGTTTTCCTCGGTGGCTGAACACGTGCCGGCGCCGGGTGTCATCCCCTACTCGATCAATGCCGAAGCGTGGGCGGACCATGCCGTCGCCGAGCGACTGGTCGCCGTGCCAAACGACTTGTCGATCAAAGCCAACGACGAAACGTTGTTATTTCCGAAAGACTCCGTCCTGGTGAAGACCATCTCGCTCGATATGGAGGACGGCAATCCAGCCAGCCGTCGCCGAGTGGAAACGCAAATTCTGCACTTCGACGGCAGCGAGTGGCAGCCGTACACTTTTGAGTGGAACGACGAGCAATCGGATGCGGTGCTGCTGGACGCGGACGGCGGCGAACACACCTTCGACATCGTTGACTCCCATGCCGCTGGCGGAAGACGCCAGC
>CBDUAB010000367.1:0-4976 GCA_965365045.1 uncultured Planctomycetales bacterium | reverse complement strand
CTGTCAGCTTGTCTACCATATGGGCGCCGACGCCACGGCGGCGATATTCGGGATGCACCGCGAAGTTCAGGATGTGCAATCGCGTTTTATGAAGTTCATAGATCATGAACCCGGCCACGCGCTCGTCGTGTTCAGCAACCATACCGATGCAATTGCGTTGCCGCAAGCAGCGTATAAAATCGTCTTCGGTCCATGGAAACTCGAAGCTGCCATTTTCAATCGCCAGTACTTCGGTCATGTCTCGCCGAATCATCCAGCGGATATGAACGCCGAGGCTTTGCTTTTCACCTGTACTCATCGCGGCCTCCTTCCGTGATCGGCCTTTGGCTGACTAAGCCAAGTCATTCGTGGCTTGCGAAGCGCAAAGTTACGAATTGGTCAATTGTGTCCGGACGTTGAGTTCTTTCGACGCCGCAGGACACGGTCGCCTGTCGTGGTTGTATGGGCAAGTGACCACCGACACAACCACAAGACAAGGTCGCGATCTCGCGACGCCCGGTACGTTAGCATAAGGCCCGCTACCTTGCCAAGAGGATTTGCAGCCAGCGGGCACAAGCCTCGTTCGAGCCTCAAAAAAAGCGAAAACTGGCGGATCTTATGTCGCTTTGCCGGTGATAGCAGGCCTGGCTAGACATAACGACTCGACGCCGGTTGCCAATACCGGCTAAGCAAACCGATCGCGATGATCACGACACCGAGCCATGAGGGAAAAAGCAGGCACCACCAGGCAATGCCAGCCAAGATCACGATGTGGCCCGTGTGGTTATCGAGCCATTTGAGCCAATCAGCACGGCTCCCACCAAAGGCGAAGACCGCTCCCGCCAAAACCAACATCGTAGCTACGATGAATCGAAGTGAGCGGTCATAGCTTGCTGGATTTGCCGATCGGATTTGGATGGAAGTCGCATCGTGTCCGCTCACAAGGTATCTCGTTTCCATGCTCGCCAGGCTCGCGACGGGCGGACGGACCTCGGCATTGTCCACCCGGCTTGCGACGGTCTCTTCTTCGATACCTAATTGTCGTGCGATTCCGTCCAAACCCTGTTCAACGTCACTGACAATTTCTTCCGCCAAACTGGTGTCCCGATGTCCGTCCATCAATCGGCGGACATGCTCCGTTCGTCGGCGTATATAGCCATTCCAATGTGCAAACCATGCTTTGTTCTCCATGTTTGAATAATCCATCAATGAAACTTCGGGTGCGTCAAAAAGTTGACGAATGGCCATGACCCCGAATACCTCGTAGTCCAGTAATTTGAGTTGTTCAGCGCCGTCGACGCGAACGATACGCTCAGCGTCCGACGTCGTCATGATCGTCCACAAAGTTCGGCCGGTTCCGGTCGTACTGTGGACGAGCGTCGGCGGACGAAGTACCCAGTCTTGCCCGCGCGTCGCGCCATGTGGGATTTCATAAGCGATCCTCAATCGGTGAGGCAATCGCGTTGTTCCTAAACCGACGGACCAACGATTGCGGCCCATGGATGTTATTTGAGCGGGTACACCGGCGATCGATGCGTCGAGGAGGCGACCACCCGGCGGCATAATGAGTGAAGTGCTGGACAAACCAGCTGGCTCAATGTGAAACGTAACAGTTCCGTAATCGAGGGTTCGGCCGATGATATGAATAACCTCGCGCGAACTTACCCAAGGCAGGTTCTCAAGAAGCTGAGATAAAATGAGTTCCGCACGAAACCCGGAGCTTACGGCGCGACGCTCGTCGTACTGGACATCATCGTCCGGCGGTTCAAAACCCTCTGGAACAGTAGCCGATCGAAGTTGACTCGTCGTCCACGTCAGCTTTTTCTCTTTGGTCTGAATGGGAAGTCGAAGGAACGTTTCCAATTCGCTAACGTTGCGCGGGGCGAATTCCGGAACTGTAGTGGTATCGCTCGTGTTCATGGAGCCTGTGATTTTAAGTGTTCCACTTCCGCTGATTGGCTCGGCGAGCCAGACGAGCAGTAATTGTTGACCGTCACCGGACTCGATCAATTGATGGGAAAGCGACGGCTCAGCCGTGTACGTTTGGCCCCACCCCACAGGAACATCGAAGGCCAACAAGTCAATTTGACCCTGCCCAACTTTGAACTTAAACTCGACTTGGGCAACCCAGCCACCTAAGCGACGTTGCACGGTTGTGAGCATTTTGCCGCGAATTGTCGCCTTGTTGTCGCGGATTTCAACGCTCTCGCTGATGGCAGCGGGCGATTTCGTATTCAGACTGGCAACGTGCCAAACTTGCTCGCTATCATCCAGAGACGGGCGGCCTTCGGGCAAGCGAAAATTGTTGGGCTGTACTAATGTGACGTTCGTGTTCGGCGCGCGAAAGATATCCATTTTGAGATTTGAATCTGTCGCTCCGTCAAGCCAGACAACCGGCACCGCATGCTGCCCTGGGCTGAATCCGTCCACTTCACCCGTCAGCCGGATGGTGTACTGTCCGGTTATGGGATGGCTGAAAAACAAATGAGTAGCGTCGCTATCATTACGGGACCAGCGGATGGGTACTTCGCGATCATTTTTTCGGACGTCAATTCGCTTGACGCGAAGATTCTTGGGAGTGATTAGCCGATGTTGGAATTGTCCACGACCGTTTACGGAAATTCGGGCCTCGTAACTCAGCTCGCCCACACCGCGTCGAATCTTCAGGTCGATAGTCTCGTCGGCATGGATCGTCGTTTCGCTCAATTCGATTCCCAGGTTCCAGGTCGAGGCCGAATCGGACACATCGAAGACCTCTGCCACGGATGTCGCTTCAACCCCCCAAGCCTCGACGAACTCATCTGTTGTCAACGCGTCGTTCGCCACGGACTGCCCCAAGACCAAATCTTCATCAATCGACACGCCAAGCCAATGTTCGTAAGCTTCAAAACCGCGCAGCTGGATCTCCGGCAATTTCAAGTTACCGACACCTTTCGCGTTGGTAACAAGGAATCGCATCGGAACAATGATTTGTGCGGCGTCGCCAGCATCGAGGTCAAAATGTAGACGTTGGCTATCGACGTTTTCGCTCGCCAATCGTGCATGTCGATGTTGATCTGGCCTGGGAAGCCATTGCAGCTGTTTACCAGCGATTACGTCGACGCCTTGCGTTAATCCTCGCGGCGAGTCGATCACAAACTGGACGTTCAAAAAGACCTGATTGAGAGAAACCTCCAACCATGACAGTTGACGCCCCTTCAACGCCGCCCGTTCCCAGTTCACCGTGGGCGACCAGCGAACACTGAGCCAATTGGTGGGACCGAGCTCACATTTTAGTCGACCAATTCCCGAAGAACGGATAGGCCCCGCCGCCGTGGAAACTTCTACGTCGACGTCCGAAGGATATGTGAGCTCTAACCTTGTCCGCGGCACGCGTGGTACGCGTAGTCCAAGATCCATTCCTTCCATCTTACGCGTTGATTCAGGATCGATCTGAATTCGTATTTGATGCAACCCAGCGATCGGAATTGACAGGCGTCCTTTTCCGTCACTCCAGTCGACCGTGACCGGACGCCCATTGCGTTGAACGACGGATCGGTCTTTGCTAATTACCGAGCGATCCCACGGCAGCACAACCTGTTCCTCGGGCCGAAAAGTCTCGATTGCCAGCAAGGCGACGAGGCTGCTCAAAGAAGCGGCGTTTGTTGTGCCGGCAGAGGCCTCTGCTTCGTAGTCAACGGAATGGATGAGCCATGGATAGGCGAAATCCTGTGGTTGGCTGCGTGCCAAGAGCAAATGATAGAAATTGGTCGGAAGGAATACTTGGTTGCCTATGGGCTCCTGGTCTTCGTCTACTGGCACCAACACGCGATTGACTTGGGGAGCTGGGCCGGCCATCTCATTTGCGTCCGCATACGGCGCCGCGCTTGACCAGAGCAGCAGAATCAGCCCGGCAAGGATCATCGAGATTGACATCGGCTCAAAAGATTCTCGTACAACCGTCGAGTCGGATTCTGAACCGGCCGCCGGTGATGCGTCCTTTCGATAGGGAAGTTGTCGACGGAAAAGGCACAGGATCGTGCCGCCCAGGATCGCCCAAATGGCAGGTTGCAAAAGCGGCATGTCAAGAAATACGAGCACACCTGAAAGAAGTATTGACAGAGCGAGAATCGTGGCGTTTTCGCGAATTCTCCAACCAGCTCCCAAGATCACAATGAACGTTCCCCAACCAATGATGTGAGGTATCCGCCCGTCCACAACGTATATGTGACCCACGGTGGAGGACGTTTTGGCGGTAGGCGGGGCACGCATGAGTCTTCCTTTCCATGCAATCAAGCTACTTCTGGCTGCCCGTTCCTTGCTTGATGCAGGACGATGCCAATCCGATGTGCCAACAAATTCGGCTTGCCACTGTGATGCGGATGGGAAAAGTGTTGGGTTTCTTGTAAGTTCGGCCCATGGACCTTGGCGCAGTTGGAAAACATCGGGCCAAAGTGTTTTTGCGAAGTGTTCTGTGGAGAGGGCCCTCGCCTGATTCGTTGAGATTATCAACCGGTTCTCGTCCTGAAAAATGACAAGTCCAGCGGCTTGGAGTGACCGCAAAGGCAATGTGCGGTCTTCCACTAGAGAACGTGTCACTTCGGTCAAAGGATCGATTCCGTAGTCTGCCAACGCCGCACCATCGACGATCAATTCTGATTCCGCATCGGCCGCAAGGCGGCTGGCTGTTTCCGCGAACAGCGTTCCCCATGTGAGACGCTGGCCGAAATCGCGGCGGCTTTCAATAATATCCCCGAGTGCGCCGTACAATGCGTCGACGCGCGGGCTAGTGCCACTCGTCCCCAATCCCGCTAGCGAGCGCAGCTTTGCGCTCAGGCTAAGACGGGGTGACTGCCGCGACAGCCTACCGAACAGGGTGCGCGACCAAGAACCTGCTCCGGACGACGTGATTCGACTTTGAAATGAAGGAACGTATTCTTTAGGCAGCCAGACAATCCACTCTTTATGGACCACGGGAATATTCAATTGAGGAAACTCGACTACAGCTTTGTGAAACG